>JAITLF010000285.1 GCA_031278025.1 Treponema sp. | reverse complement strand
CAGCCACGGCGCATTGCGCCGGGGCCGGAGCGCGGACGCGCGGAGCCCCGCAAAGCCCGGTCCGGCCGCAACAGCGGCCGGATGCGCCCGAATTCCGAATTTAAATGTAAAATTGCTGAATGGTCTTGTGTGGTCGAACCAAGGTTCGTTGTGGCCGATTTTTTTCAAAGATGGAATGAACCGGATTATACCGGCCTGTAACGTTCCGCCCAGTTTCCGCGCCGGTCCGCCTTGTCCGGGTTTTCCGCGATGCGGCTATAGGCCAGGAGCCTTTCCAGAAGGATGAGGAATCCCCGCCTTCCCATGATCTCGGCGCCCAGGCCGGCCAGATGGGCCGTGGGTACCTGGCAGTCGATAAGGGCCAGGCCGTCGGCAAAGAGCGTGCGGGCCAGGGTAAGGAAGGCCGCCTTGGAGGCATTGGAACGCCTCGCAAACATGGACTCCCCAAAGAAGACGCTTCCCAGCCTGATGCCGTAACAGCCGCCGGCAAGCTCGCCGTCCGCGTAACTTTCCGCCGAGTGCGCCCAGCCCAGGCGATGGAGTTCCGTATACGCGGCAATGATGTCGTCCGTGATCCAAGTACCCCCCTGGCCTTCCCGATAAATTTCCGCGCAGCCCCTGATCACCGCCGGAAAGTCCCGATCAAAGGCGACTTCAAATTCACCCCGTTTAAGCACTCTCTGCATGGAGGTTGAAATGTGGAGTTTTTCCGGGAAAATGACAGAGCGGGGATCGGGCGACTGCCATATAACGGGATCTTCCGGGTTAAACCAGGGGAAGATCCCCTGCTCGTAGGCGGAAAGCAACATGCCCGGTGAGAGGTTCCCCCCAACGGCGACGATGTCGCCATCAAGTTCCGCCGGACGGGGAAAGGCGAAGCGCTCGTATTCCGAGAACCGGGGAAAATCCGGGTCCGGTCCGGGTTTGAGACGCCGCATTTTTCGTACGGGAATCCTGGTCCCGCCCGGCTACGCCCGGGGCCGGACTATGTCGATGCGGTATTCCCCGTCCCGCCAATCCGCGCGGGCCTCGCCGCCCTCGCTCAGGCTGCCGAACAGGACCTCGTCCACAAAGAAACTCTTGATCTTGTCTTCCACCAGGCGTCCTACATTCCGGGCGCCAAATTCCCGGCTGTAGCCTTCCTGGGCAAGATGGTCCACGCAGGCGGCGCTTACCTCCAGCGTTACGTTTTTTTCCGCAAGCTGGATTTTGAAGGCGTCGAGTTCTTTCTGTACAATGGAACTCATGATCTCCCGGGAAAGATGGCCGAAACGGACCACCGCGTCCAGCCGGTTACGGAATTCCGGGGTAAAGGTCTTCTCAACGGCGCTGTCCACTTCGGAATCGCCGGTGATCCGTTCCCCAAAACCGATAAGGCTTTTCCCGATGTCCCGGGCGCCGGCATTGCTGGTCATGATAAGAACTACGTTTCTAAAGTCCGCCTTTCTGCCGTTATTATCCGTCAGAGTAGCGTAATCCATGATCTGGAGGAGTATATTGTAGACATCCGGGTGCGCCTTTTCGATTTCGTCAAGGAGCAGCACGCTGTGGGGCTGCTTGCGCACCGCATCGGTGAGGAGGCCGCCCTCCTCATAGCCCACATAACCGGGCGGCGAACCGATGAGCCGGGAAACGGTATGCCGTTCCTGGTATTCGCTCATATCGAAGCGGTGCATACTTACCCCCAGAATATCCGTAAGCTGGCGGGCAAGCTCGGTCTTTCCAACGCCCGTGGGTCCCACAAAGAGAAAATTGGCCACCGGCTTGTTTTCCCCCCGGAAGCCCGCCCGTGACCGCCTTACCGCCTTGACCACCGCCGTTACCGCTTCGTCCTGTCCAAAGATCCGGGCCCGCAGTTTTTCTTCCAGGGTTCTGAGTTTATCCTTCTCGCTTTCCCCGACCGAACGTTCCGGGATCCGGGCGATCCGGGCAACCACCTTTTCGATTTGGGGAAGATCGATGTCTATTGTTTCGACGGCCGCTCTTTGCGCCGCTTCCTGCACGGTTTCGGCGCTCTTATTTTCGGTTTTCGCGTGGTTGGGCGTCCGGGCCGCCCTGCCGGTTTCCCCCGGTTCCGCCGGATCGGCTTTGAGCCGCTTAAAAGCCTCGATTCTGGCGAAGGCGCCGGCCTCGTCAATCACGTCAATGGCCTTGTCCGGAAGCCGCCGCTCGGTGATAAATTGGGCCGAAAGCCGTACCGCGCCTTCCACCGCTTCATCACCGTAGCGGACATGGTGGTAGTCCTCGTACTTCTGTTTAAGTCCCATAAGAATAGCCACCGCGTCGTCCAGATTGGGTTCGTTTATGTCGATTTTCTGGAAACGCCGGGATAAGGCGCGGTCTTTATCGAAGAATTTGCCGTATTCTTCGTGGGTGGTTGACCCGATACAGCGAATTTTGCCGGAGGTAAGCGCCGGTTTAAGGAGATTCGAGGCGTCCAGGGCGCCGCCCGACACGGAACCTGCCCCAACCAGGGTATGAATCTCGTCGATAAAGAGAATCGCCCGCTGTTTTTTGAACATTTCCTCGATGACCCGCTTGATCCGTTCCTCAAAATCCCCCCGGTATTTGGTTCCCGCGACAAGGGCGCCCATATCCAGCGAAAATATCGAAAAATCCCTGAGTGTGGGGGGCACTTTCCCTTCGACAATGCGCTGGGCAAGCCCCTCGGTAATGGCGGTTTTCCCCACGCCGGAATCGCCGACGTGGACCGGGTTGTTTTTAAGCCGACGGCAAAGTACCTGCACGGTACGATCCAGCTCCGCTTCCCGGCCGATCACCGGTTC
>JAITLF010000261.1 GCA_031278025.1 Treponema sp. | reverse complement strand
GACAATTGAAAAATTTTTAACCGTAAACCAGTATTCCCGTCCCGGACACAAAAATGGAGGTGTCAAGGCGGTGATCCTGCACTGGACAGGAGCGCCGGGACAGCGGGCAATAAACACATGGGGCTGGTTTGAAACCGGCTGTCTGAAAAACAAGAGTTACGCATCCGCGCATTATATTGTTGACTTTGACGGAGCGGTGTATCATGCGATCCCCGACAGCGAAGTCGCCTATCATTGCGGTTCGTCCCAAAAGGACCCGGCGTCCGGGAGGATTTACACCGATTGGGCGCGGGCAAAGTTTGGCCGTTTTGCGGAACGCCCGGACATAAACAGCCCGAATAATTGCACCATTGGAATTGAAATGCGCGTCATTGACAGCAACGGCAATTTCACGGCGGAGAACCTGGACGCCGCTCGCGAACTGGTGGCAAAACTGCTGAAAGAAAACCGGCTTGCCGTGGAAGAAGTGGGAACCCACACCAAAGTTTCCGGCTGGAAAGACTGCCCCCGGCTATGGTTTAACCAACCAGGCAAATTTGAGGAATTCAAAGCGGGAATAAAAATATGAATAAAACAAGGAACTATTTCCGTCATCTCAAATTAAACTGGAAAGTTTCCGGAAGAAGTCTTGTCCTATGTTACTTTTATTTTCTGCACGGTCTGATTCCAGTAAAATACACATTTTATGATTACTGGGTTTTTTCCCTGCATGGAAAGAAGGAGAAATATTGTGCAAGGAAAATCGCATTTGTATTTTATTGCTCTTGCTTGGCTTGCTTGCGGCCTCTATATGGGGTGTCATAGCGGACCGTCTTTCACTGATGACACCGCCTACCGCGCAATTGAACGAGAGGCGGATCGAAACAGCACTGAGCTTGCCCTAACCGGCGCCGATATAGCCGCACACGTTGAACGCATAGATGACCGGGCGGCACGGGTACAGTCTGAACTAATCAACCTTAAAACTGGTATCGGAGAATCAACGTTACCCGGAGATGAAAAAAGCGCCCTGCTCCTCCATACGTCCAGGGCGCGGGAAGAATCCGGTGCGTTAATCCAGGAGGTAAGCCAGCTCCGTGAAAACACCCGGCGCCTGAATGACCAGCTTGTAGAACAGCGGAAAAAACGAAGGAAAAACTAACAAGGGTAAAGAGACAACGTAACGTATGCGCCGTCATGCTCATAGCCGTTAGTATCGCGGTTCTGGGCTATATCGCCTTCCGGGTACTTCGGTTTCTCCGGGTTATCCCGGTTTAGTGCGGGAACTGAAAAAGAGGGGCATATTGGTGAACCTGGCTCTGGCTAAGGATTCCCTGATGAGTTAATCGCCTAACCTGGTAAGGTTTAGCCATGTATATATGATGTATACACGGCTTATTTTTTGCCCGGTTATGATGTTTTGAATTCGGTCGCTATTCCCCGGCTGTTTCAAAGCCCGAATGCCCTCATTTGTTGACTATTTGTGGATGAATAGAACGGCACATAATTCTTTATGATATAAAGAATTATGTTATTTTGTTCATTTATCGGGCCGTATGCGCGCCGGGCCTACGGCCATCCAGGATTCCGGTCGGTTAGGTCATTGCGCGCCCCAGCGTAACGCTCCATTCCCACGCCTCCCTTCATCCGCAGTTTACCAGCCCTGGCCGCGCTTCCTGCGGAAGCGATGCGCCGCAAAGCCCGTATCCGGGCTGGCAACCCGTCGCATACAGTCGGGACGGTCCAGCCGTATACAGGATGCCGGGGCGCTGAACTCACGGCGCGGGTTTTGGAATAGCCTCTTGAATATAGAAATTTTTCACATGGTTCTCCTGCATTAAAGCAGGGGGTATATCCGCGCCATATATATATTTATGAAACAATTCGTATTTTTTATTTCGGAGCGAAGTTTCCGGAGACTGTTCCAAAAAAAGAGTCTTTTCCGCCGGATTCTTCCGGCTCTCGGCCTGGCGTTTATCCTCCCGGCATGTTGGGACCCGGTCATTCCCCGATCCTACCAGCTTATCCTGCCCGCCCTCCCTCCGGCCTGGGGAGCAATCCTGGGCCCGCCCCAATGGCGCGTCGAGTGGCTGGACCCGGACGGCCTCCTCCTTTCCAGCGAAGGGCCGGCAGACGCCCTTGCGGAGGTGAACCTCCCGGAGGAATGGGCCAGTCCGGTTCTGGCCTATCCCTTCTGGCCCGACCGAGGCCTTACCCCTGGCCGTATGCGTCCGGCAGGCGGCCTTGCCCCCTTCGATACACAAGGCGGCGTCCTCCGCCTGACCTGGGAGGCCGGGCCGGAAGCCTGGTTTTACCGCGCTCTCGCCTCCTCCCTGACCGCCGCCGCTTCTGACGGTGAGGGCCTTTCCGCAGCCAAAGAAGGAAGGCGTCCCGACCGCTTCGATTGGCCCCGCTTCCGGAACCTTCTGCGAGGCGGCGACATTGCCCCGGAGATACGAGACGACCCCTGGCTTGCCGGCTGGGACACCATTGCGGTAAAGACCGTACAATCCGGGTTTGACCGCCGCCGTCTACAAGCGCGTTCCCGTGAGCCGTTGACACTAAGCGTCCCCTGGCCGGGGCCCTGGGCAGGGTCCTCTCCCTTCGCGGAAGTCCGCGTGTGGGATGCCGGCGAAACGGTAACGGTGGAAGCCACGGCGGAAGCGGATACGCTGATTTCCCCCGGCGGTATGCTGCGGTACAATATAAACGGGACGGTTCGGGTCCCCTGGTAGCCGTAAGGGGGGCGCTTTCGGGAATAGGTTACTGCGCCCGCCGGAACTTGAATTGACAAAATGTTTTTATTTTAGTAGGTTCTGCCGATAAACATAGTGTAATATGTAATTTTTGCATGTTTATACCGTGCAGGCTCCAAGTGATCCCTGTTACCGTGTAACAGATTCGAAAAAAGGTATTAAAGGGAAGAGATTCAAATGAAACGTTTTTTTTTGATTAGTCTCACAACGGCAACGGTTTTTTTACCGGCTATACTCTCCGCCCAGACCGCGCGTGAACCTGCATATAACATTGTAATCACGCCGATTACATTTGAGCCGGACCTGGAGGAGGATTCAGTCCGAATCTATGAGTCTATAAACAATGAGTTTGGGTGGCAGGGGCAGTTAAACAACCTGTACCGGCTCATTGAAACCAAGGGGGGCGTAGGAGACCCGCCCGCCTTTGCTAATCTTCCCCTCGACGCACAGGCGGCGGATCCCCGGTATGTGCTTACCGTTAACCTGTTTACCGACGGGCCGGATCGGGTAATTACCTTGAACCTCTACAATACGCCTAACTTCGATTTGATCGGAAACCAGGAAATGGCGTATAGGAGTGTGGACGAGGGTCTGGGAATGATAGCGTTCTTCTGTTGGAGCCTTTCCTCGAACCTTCCGGCGGATGACCGTCCGGTAGAGGCGGAACGGGAAATCATCTATGTTACCCCGGAGCGGGACGTCATCTATGTTACTCCGGAAGAAGATATTTCCTGGAAGAACAAGTGGTTCTACGTGGGCTTACAGGGAGGACTTTCCTTCCGCCTCTATCGGTCAACGGCGGAGAGCGATGACCGCATTTTTACCGTCGCGCCAACCTTTGATGCGGGATTGCGGCTGGAAGGGCAATTCCTCCATTTTATGGTGAAGGACAGCTACTTTTCGTTTTCCGCAGAAACCGGAGCGGACATATCCCAGGAAAAGGTGATTTGGGATGATTATATGCCGACGGGAGACAAGATTATCCCACTGAATATATCGGGGCAAGGCAGTTCGGGCCTGAACCTTATCTTTCCGGCCCTCCTCAAATTCAACTATAAGCCGAGTATTTTTTCCACTTCCCTTTACGGGGGAGCGTACGCTATCCTGCCGCTTGACGGTTCAACCTATTCTTCGCTCTTGGGGATTCCCCTGGGGATTGGGGTTATGGGGGGGATTAACCTGGGCGTAAAACTGGGCCCCGGCCTTCTCTACATGGATTTGCAGTATGGTATGGACTTGGATTCCAAGCAATTCCATTATGAGTCGACGCAGACGGTGAATGGGAAAGATAACTATTATGAGCGGGATGTTATTTATAAGCGCCAGATGTTTAACCTGGTGGTAGGATATAAATTCGGATTTCTTAACCGCCGGGACCGGAGAAGGGCCCAGGCCGAGATGGAAACTTTTGAGGAGCCGGCGGCGGAGGAAATTGCTGAAGAGCCGGCGGCAGCGGAAATTGTTGAGGGGCAGTCGGCGGTGGAGGAAATTGCTGAGGAGCCTGCGGCGGCGGAATGACCTTGCCGTAGGGGGGGCTTTGCCTGTTTCTTACAAAGGACCCGCAGGGAAATACCATGATCAAATAGGTTATTTCCCTGCGGGTCTTTTATGGATAAAAGCATCCTGCTATCATTGATTCAAGCGTTTTTTGGCTTTTTTGTAGAAATATCGAAAAAAATTATTCAGATTTTATTTTGCCAAGATTGAATCTTTTGTCCTATTGATGTATCAACTAAGAGTATGAAAAGACCCTTTATTATTATACCTATTGACTTGGCGTATCCCTTTTTTTGCGGCGCCGTAGCCAGCGCGTGGCTGTGTTTTTTCTTGATTTTTCCGCAATTCGAGGATCGAACCGGGATATTTTTCCATAACCGCGTTGCCGGTATGCCGGTTCAGGCGGAGCGGCCTGGGACCGATCCCGCTCTGAACATATCCTTGAGTGCGGCTTCGATTTCAGCATTCCCGGTTCCAACGTTTAACCACCACTCCAGGGACCAGGAAGACGGCATCCTGACTGCATACCGGAAGGAAGCCCAGCAGCAATGGGTAGTAGCTTTTTTCGCCGGGATACTTAAACCTGCACGGTACTTCAGCCGAACCACCACGGTAGAAATGGCGGCGGCTATTTTGTCCAACGCATCGGCTTTTGACATTTCCCCAAGCCTAGCCTTTGCCCTCTGCTGGGCGGAAAGCCGGTTCAACCCCACGGCGGTAAACAGGGCTAACCGGGACGGTAGCATAGACCGGGGGCTTTTTCAGCTTAACAATCTTAGTTTTCCCAAACTGAAAGAAGCGGATTTCTTCAACCCTTCGGTTAACGCCTATTACGGGCTGGCCCACCTGCGCTGGTGCCTGGATGCCAGCGGCTCCGTGGTGGCCGGCCTCGCCATGTATAACGCGGGAACCGCACGGGTAAAGGCGGAAGGCGCCCCCATACGGACACTGGACCACATTTCCTACATTCTGGAATTCCAGCGGAAGATAGAGGATGCCTTTGCCGCTCATCCCCTCCCCTTGCCCGTTGCTGAACAATTGGCCCCGGACCCGGCGGACCGTGGCTTCCCTAAGCCGGACGATGCCGAACCCCATTTCGGAAAACCCCGGCTCTCCCTGCTTACCCCCATTACGGGAAGATTCTAAGAGCCTGTCGCGCTTCGCGCATAAACATGCAGCAGGCTCTAAATATTCAGAATTAGTTCCGCTTCCCCTTCGTAGCCTTCGTTCCGTATGAAGAGCCGCTGTTCTTCCGGCTTGTAATCGGCGGTGAGGCCGGACCCGTCGCCGTTTTCGGGGAAGGTCCAGCAGGAGATCTTCGGGTTTGAGGCGAAACACCCGGCGGGGATGAATATCTCCGTGGGGGCGGGGATACGGGGATCGGCCCGAAACCGGTAGCGGAAGACCCTCCGTTTCCGATCCCACCTGAGGGCCAGGGGAACGCCCGCAGTGGCCATGGGGTAAGGCCGGAGCCAGCCCCCCTGGGCCCGGCCGGATCCCGGGCCAGGGTCTTGGGAAAAAATCGACAGGTCCTCCCCGTTCCAGCCGTCTCCCCATTCGTTGGTATTGTCCGCCGTGTAGTTCCAGATCGTGGACCCCAAAAGGTTGGCGTCTATCCCGTCGTAATACATAGCCAGGGCTTCCTCGTGAAGGCGGTAATCTCCGGTTTTATAGGCTTTTCTCCCGTTCATGTCAAAAGGAAGCCCGAATTCCCCTAAAAGGCAGGGCATGTCCCCCATGTGTTCCCCGGCCCACGCGACCGCCTTCCCTATGGCGCGGGTGAACAGGGCCGCCACGTTTTTCCGGCCCAAAACGGGCTTGGAGGTCTCTACGATAACGTTGAACCACGGGCGGAAGAATTTGGTGAAAAGAGTAAGCCCGTCGTACCAATGAAAGGCGTTCACCACCCCACCCGGACTGCCATCGGGCCAGGCAGGATGTTCCCCCAGGGGAGTCCCTTCGATGAAGATCAACGTGCCGGGATTGACCTCCCTCATGCGCTCAATGAAGCGCCGCATGAAGGGGACGAGGAAGTCCCCGGTGAACCGCGCCGCCCTGCCGTTCACCGCAGCGAAATGGTCTTTCCGTAAAAGGCGGGGGACGCCTCCTTCGTCTGTCCAGACCCCGGCCCGCTTCCAGGGACACTCGTAACCCTCCCTGAAGATGGAAAGCCCCTCCGGGTTAAGGACCCGCTTCCCGGTCATGCGGACCCCCCGGATGCCGGTGGCGTAGACGGGGGATTCCCGTGTGTACCCCGATGCGGCGGCCATAGCGTCCAGGGGATAGGGCAGCGCCCCCTGGTAAACCGTTACGTTTTCCATTTTTTCCAGGTTGCTATATCCGATAAAGCCGGCGTTCGGCTCATTCATGGTCCCCCAGCCCACCAGGGCTTTGCAGCTCTTAAGCCGCTTGAAACAATGCCCCATACAGGCCAGGTACCGTTCCTGAAGCCAGTCCTGGGCGCTTTCCCCGTCTATCGTGGTTTCCGGGGCATAGACGTTCCCGGCAAAAAAGAGGGTGAACATGGTGGCGGCGGCGTACCGGCTGTAGTTAGCAGGCCAGATCATGCGGGGGTATGGCGCCCCCTTGTTCAACTCCCCGTAGCGCTGATGGGTCAGGGCGGCCCCGGCGGTATCCAGCCGTTCCCTGTCTATGCCAAGTTTCTCCAGGGTCCAGGCGGGCGCGCCATCACCCCCGGTCCAGCGGCTCCATACATCCTGGTGGGGATCGATGAACAGGGATATTCCCTTTTCTTCCGCAATAAGGAGGAGCTTCCTAAGATAGGCCAGGTAGGCTTCATCGTAAATACCCGGCCCCTCATGCTCCAGGGCTTCCCAGGTAACGACAAGCCGCAAGAAGGTAAAACCCCAGCCCTTCAGCCGGTCAAAGTGAGCATCCGCCTCTTCAAGCGGGAACGGGCGGCCCACAAAGGAGACCGCTGCCGGGGATATAAGGGAATCCCTCAGATGGGTTCCGCCGGGAGGGGCGGACGGGACCTTGGAACTTCCTCCCACGTTGCAGCCCCGAAGGATCAAAACCCTGCCCAAATCATCGGTTATATATCGTCCTGAAACCCGCATACTGAATCTCCTTATCATTCAATGGAATCCTATTGTTTCCGGGAGGAATTACCGGTAGACCAGGGCCTGGGCATATACCGAACCCCCGGCTCCTCCGCCGGCCGCTGGAGCCGCCGAAACGTTCCCAGCCGGCGGTAAAACTTTTCCAGCCGGTTATAAAAGTTTTACCGCCGGTTATAAAACTTTTCCAGCCGGTTATAAAAGTTTTACAACCGGTTATAAAACTTTTACAGATGGCGGTAAAACTTTTCCAACCGGTTATAAAACTTTTTTAACCGGTTATAACGGTTTTCCAACCGGCTGCGGGGCCTTACAGAGGGCGGTAAACCTTATATAACCGGTTATAAAACTTTTTTAACCGGTTGGAAAA
>JAITLF010000111.1 GCA_031278025.1 Treponema sp. | reverse complement strand
CCGCAAATACCCGGCGGCGTAATCCCGTCCTCACAAGTCCGGCTTTCTTATATTCTGACAACCGGTCATACCAGTTCCTGAGTTTCATACTGGCGTTTAAGACATGATTCAACGATTGGGTCAACGAGACTGTCGAAAAAGTGTTTCGGAAGGGTTTAAGACACTATATATAGCGTATCAATTACCTTTAACACACCATATATAGTAGTTTTTGCCTATTGACGGATTAATTCGACAGCCTCAACATAAGGAAATGCATACCGGGGATACTGGCGAAGAGCGGAGGCTAGGGTGGAAGAGCGGAAGGCGGGTTTGCGAAAAGGCGGGAACAGCGGGCTTGCCGGTAGTAAATCGGTGATCGAATGGTAAAAACCTGTGGAAGGAAGCTATTCCTTTCCAAAAACGATTAATTCGACAGCCTCGTTGTTCCGGGGAAAATACAACAATCCCTTTTTGTTCTGTCTTCCCTTCCCTCACTTGCCGTAATTGGAGTATCTGTATCGCCGCTATGAAACTCATTATGAATAGTTTCCTCTGCGCAGACCCGCTCCCCAATTCCGACCTCTCATAATTAAGTCCACTCCTCTTTATTCTCTACTGAACAGGTCGTATACAGCATCCATTCTATCGGCGGCTCTCCCTCAGGCATACTCCCCGCCTTCTCTTTTACTACTACCTGTATTTCCATCTGGCAGGGATATGCTTCCCGGTTTACCGGATTCTTGCTCCGCCTTTTGCATGATTACCCGCATCTCCCTTTTCAGGAAATCCAGAATTGGCGCCCCCGGTTTTCCAGCCGGAGGCGCCTCCCGCGGCCGCGAGGCGCTACCTAGACCCTGCGGGCCTCTCCCTGCTCCCTGCGGGGATCTGCCCCGGACCCCCAGGCCCCCCCATTAGCGGCTAGACGATTGTCGCCTCCCAGATCTCTTCTTCCTCTTCTTCCGTATATATCCATCCGATAATTGACCCATGCGACGCGTTTATTTCAGTATTCCGATTTTCCTTCTCGTTTCCGCCCTGCCGGTTCCGGGGCAGGAAGTGCTGCGGGGGGCCGTATGGGTCGAAGTGGAGCCGGCGTACGCCCGGTATATAGAAGAGTCGAAACCCCCGGACCCCTCATCCGTCAGGCGGGCGGCGTTGGAAGAGGCGGCTATGGTGTATTCCGCGATGATTTACGGGTGGTCCTTCGAGTATGAGATAGGGGAGAAGGCGCGGGGAATCCCGGAGGTATTCGAGCTTACGCCGCTGGGGGCCATCCCCTTTGGGGATCCGGGACTTACGGCCACGGACGCTGAATTTCGGGAGATGCGGCTTTACCTGTGGACTGATTACCGGATGACCGAAGCTCAAATGCGGCGGATGCGCATGTGGCGTGCCGGAACGGTGCGGAACGTTCAGGCCCTGGGGAAAGGTCCCCTGGGCGGGCCGGTGGCGAAGGAAGACCAGCTTGCCTTTAAGAGGGCGGCCCTGGAAGACGCCGCCCGGTCGGGGGTCCGGGACATGCTCCGGGGTATGGAACGGAACCGGCCCAAAGAAGCCCGCGGCTACCTATCCCTGGCGGAGTTCCCCGTATATTGGATGGATTCCGGCTACTGGACGGTGCGCGCCCGGTTCCGGGTGGAACTGACCGGCCTACAGCCTTTCGCCGCGTATTAAGGGGCAGCGCCCCCATTCCGGGGGCCAAAGGACCCTGGGTCCTCCTACCCGATTCTTTAGACCCCTGGCCTCCCGGATATCTTCTTCCTCCTTCCATCTTGTCAGCTCCCTCCTTTTTAAGGCATAGTAGAACCAGAAATGAGTCCGGAACATGAAAACGCACTCTACGATTTTCTCGAAAATGTAACGGAGCCTTTCTCCCTTGAGAATGTTACAACCTATGTCAAGATGGTGGTTCACCGCCGGGTTTCTCACCTGGCTCAGGACATTCGGGATTTTATTAATTCCAGGAACATTGCTTTCAGCCAGGGGCAGGATCAGTGGATTTCCCGGCGCGGATACTTTGAGCCGTTATCCTTTGTCATAAGCCCAACCCGGCTGGAGCTGCTGAACGGCATCCTTATCCCCGGACACCGGTGTATTCCCTTTGCCAATCCGGTGTTGATGCCTACGGACTTTACGTTCTATTGGAGGGGCAGGGCCATACCGCGGGGGACCACCGAAGGGCCGCCTGAGGATTTCTATCCCTATTACACGATTTTTGGGGAGGAATACGCCTCGCAATACGTGGCACGGGATAATCCGGAGAATGAGAGCGCCTATAGCAGCGATCTTTACGAGGACCCTGCGGAGGTCTCTATACATACCCTGGATATGCGGAAGATATACCGGGCGACCGCCTTTGTTCCGGGGGACCGGTTTGTGGTAAAAACCAGGAACTGGGGAACCGGCAAATTCGATCTTCTCCGGGTACGGAAAAACGCATGGACCGAGACGGCGTTGAACGCCTGGTGCGGCGCCGCCGAAAAGGGGTTTGCCGCTTCTTTTGACCACCTGGGCCCCGGATTTTCTACCGATGAGCAGATATCCTTTGCCTACTGGTTTGGCGGGCGGCGCATGGGGGAAGTCCCGGCCTACTCCCTGGAGGAGTTCCTTTACGAGCAGACTGATAACATAGAGACCGCATCCTATGGTATAGAGAGCCGGTTCTGGTATGCCGGGAAGGATATCCCCGACCTGGAGAAGCTGGAAGGTTGTTTCCCGGAATCGGACCGGACCATGATTGAGGAGATGCTCTTTAAGCACGGGGTTCCCGTTTCGGAATATGTGATTCAATCCTATGTGCGGGACGCCCTGTTCCGGGAGGAATCGGATATTTCCCGGATCATTGAGCGTATTGCACCCCGCTCGGTGGGAATAACCGGAAAGCGGCGGGACGAGCTTGCCGGGTATGTGTTCAGGGCCTATGCGGAATTCCGGCTGAAATATTCGATGTTTGCGGATTGTCTGATGGGGCCCGTCAGGCAGCGGGTTTGCGAGCTGCATACCGCCGTGATCGATCTGGTCGCCCGGTTCCGCAAAGGGGGCATGGACCAGTCCTGGCTGCCTAAACATACCTTCGTAGTTCTTTCGCAAATTCAAAGCCATGCCGCGGGAATTCTGGAAGATATGAATACCGATGACGCGCCCACGGATGCGGAACTTGAAACCATGGAAAACTCCCTGGACAACATGATCGAGACCTATGGAGAAATTAGGTATATGATCGACGATGCCATGGACCGTTTTAGGCGGAGCAACCTTTCGCTGGTGAAAAACATCCCTGGAGGCGGCTCTGTGTCCTGGCGTACCGTGCAGCTGACCCTTGGCGGGACCGACATCTGGCGGCGCCTCGTCATGCCCGGCTCGTCCCGGTTGGATACGGTGCATCGTGTCATCCAGACCCTGTTTGGCTGGGATGACCGGCGGCCCCACCGGTTTATTGCGACGGCGCCGGTCCGGAACGAGGAAATCAGCCTTGCGGAACTGACCGGACGGGGTCTTGCGGAGGTGATTTACGAATACGGGGCCGCCTGGACCGTAAAGATCATGTTTCTTTCTTCTTACGAAGGGGAGGAGGGGGATAGGATTCGGTGCGTCGCGGGCGAGCAGGCCGCTCCGCCGCCTTCCATAGAGGGGCCGCTGCGGTTCAAAAAGTTTTTGTCCGCCCAGGAACGGGACAGGGAGACGGGGTGGCATCTGGTCAGGAGCCCGGAACACGACGGTTTCGCCCCCGATGAGTTTGATATAGAAGACTGTAACCGCCGGCTGGAAGGAATCTTATATGGACGGACAAAAACAAATACAGAATTTTGAAAACGGGCTTATCCCGTTGATTAAGCGGGGGGGGATCGTATCCGGCGTGCCGGGAACCACCCCCGGGGAAGTTATCGCCCACGTGATCGATGCCATCCCTTCCCCGGCCATAGACCGGGGCCTGCTTTTGCGTGCCGTGCTGGAACGGGAAGCCCTTATGTCCACGGCCATAGGATGCGGCATAGCCCTGCCGCATCCCCGGAATCCCCCGGTAACGGAGCGGGATGAGCAGTTTGTACTCATCGCCTTTCTGGAGCAGCCGGTTGATTGGAACTCCCTGGACGGGGCGCCGGTACATACGGCCATACTCATCGTGTCGGCGTCTCCCAAACTGCACCTGCGCAGCCTGTCGCAGCTCAACTTCTTTTGCCGCCAGGACAATTTCCGCCTCCTCCTTAAAAACCGCGCTTCCCCGGAAGAGATCATCGCGGTAATTCAGTCCGCGGAACAAACCTGGTAACCAGGACCGGGGCATATCCGTACCTCCGGAGCCTCCGGCGTTGCGGCAGGCGCCTACCGCGGCCGCGTAGGCGCCTACCGTGATCGCGTAGGCGCCTACCGTGATCGCGTAGGCGCCTACCGTGATCGCGTAGGCGCCTACGGCGACCGCGTAGGCGCCTGCGCGGGACCGGGGGCTGTTTCCGCAAGGCCCAAGGCCCTGTCCGAAACCACCAGGCCGGCCTCCGCAGTCCGCGGGCCGGCCTTCCAACGTGCTAAACCCCGCCCCGCAGGGGCGGGGAACCGCTTTCATGGGGTACTGCCATCGGCTGTAAGCTGCACGCCATCCGGGGTGAAGAGCTTGCCGGTGCTGGCGGCGTTGCTGCCGGCGCCGCCGGCCTTGCCGTCCGCGTCGCCGCCGCCGCCGCCGCCGCCGCCTGTGCCGTCGCCGCCGGGCTTGCCGCCGCCGTAGTTGCCGCCGGCGGCGCCGCCTGCGCCGTCAGAGGCGGTCTTCACATACACCCCGTTGCTGCCGCCTGAGCCCTTGCAGGTGTTGCCGCTGATAATCGCGCCAGAGTATAGGGTGAACTCGCCGCCGGCCGCATACACCCCGCCGGCGGCGTAGCCTGCGCCGCCTGCGCCGCCGGCGCCGCCGGCGCCGGGCCAGTCGCCGCCTGTGCCTGAGCCGCCTGAGCCGCCTGAGCCGCCTGAGCCGGTATTGCCGCTGACAGCCGCGCCTGAGTACATGGTGAACGAGCCGCCGGCCATATACACCCCGCCTGAACCGGCGCCGCCGCCTCCGCCTCCGCCGCCTCCGGCGCCGCCGTAGCCGTAGCCGGTGCCGCCGGTGCCGCCGTTGCCGCCTGAGCCGGCATTGTCCTTGATAGCCGCGCCTGAGTACATGGTGAACGAGCCGCCGGCCATATACAC
>JAITLF010000248.1 GCA_031278025.1 Treponema sp. | reverse complement strand
GGGGGGAATAGGCGGGAGCGCCCTTGTGGTCGTTATGGAAGGCGGCGTCGAAGACGCTCAGGTCCAGTTGGTCGATGAGGTAGTTCACGGTATGCTCAAAGGAGCCGGGTATGAG
Source organism: Treponema sp. (assembly GCA_031278025.1). The sequence goes on along the minus strand of JAITLF010000248.1, from coordinate 9,907 downwards.
CTGTTCCTCAAAGGAGCCGGTCAGGAATAACCCCTGGGATTTATCAAAGTATTTATAACGGGCCATAATAGGGAAGAGTATACCACACTATTAGTGTTTTGTATATTTAATCGACAGCCTCAACACAGGGAAATGCATACCGGGGATACTGGCGGAGAGCGGAGGCTAGGGTGGAAGAGCGGAAGGGGGGTTTGCGAAAAGGCGGGAACAGCGGGCTTTCCGGTAGTAAATCGGTGGTCGAATGGTAAAAACCTTCGGAAGGGATATATTCCTTTCCAAAAACGATTTATTCGACAGTCTCGTTGTCATCGTCCTTCCTGGCAGTAAAGAGAAACGTTTGTCCACGCGCCCCCGGAAACCAAGCCCTTATAGATCGTAGAAGTATCTCCCGGTGGATCATACTCAAATTCAGCCTTTTCTTGGGCACGGAAAATCTTATCACTTACAGCTATAAAAGTATCTTCCTTGAGATGATTATACCCTATACAGAATAATCGTTTATATTTTACTGCAATTGTGTCGCATAGAGACAGAAATTATGCGCCGTTTGCCGTGCCGGTAAACTTGCCGCCGAGGTTATCACGTCCCGCTTCCTGCGGCTCCTTGTTTCCGGCGGCGTATACGGCTGTTCACGAGAAAAAGAACCGCCACTAAAACTACGGCATACCCCAGGCAGCTACGAAACCCCCAGGCGGCTCCGGCGAAACGGTTGGTCATGCCTATAACGAATTGTATCGCGGAGTTTATCGCCCCGGAAAGGACGATGATAGCACTGGTTATCACCGGGGCCTGTTTGCCGAAAAAGTTCATGGCCAGCGCCATGACCGTGGGCCACATGACGGCGATGAAGAAGCCCAGGGCCGGGAGCGCCCATATCCCCCGGTCTCCCAATCCAAAGCCCAGGGCATAGATGAATACCGTGGCGAAACCCGCGATGAAAAGGCTCCGCATATAGCCTATCTTCTCAATGGCAAAACCGCTCACCAGGCGGGAAATCGTAAAGAGGATGTAAAAGTTGGAAATAAAGGCGGCGCCGTCGGTGCGGGGGTCCAGGCCGTAGACATCCTGGAAATAGAGGCCGCCCCAGTTGGCGGAACTGAATTCCACGACCTCCATAAGGCCCATCATAACCGAAAAAACCCATACCAGGGGAAGCTTGAGAGCCCCCAGAAAGGAGAGGGGCTTTACCGTCCCCGCCTCCCGGACCGCCTCCCGGACAGCGGGGGCGCTTTCCCCCGCGCATGAGGGAAACCGGGTCAGCAGGGCGGGGATGAAAAGCGCCAGAACCAAAGGCAGGGTAAAAAGGTATATGTGCCGCCAACTGAAACCCGCCGCATTGATGAGGAACCCTGCGGCCTTAGGCCCTATGACAGCCCCGGCGCCGTAGAAGAAATGAAGCAGGCTCATGAGCAGGGCCGCCCTGGAGGTAAAGACCTGGGTGGCCAGGGCGTTTACCCCTACCTCGAAGAACCCAAAGGCCGCGTAAACCAGGAACAGAGCCGCTCCGATGGTTACGAAACCAGGCATGACGGAGATCAGCAGCGCTCCAAACATGCAGCATAAAAACCCCGAAAGCAGCGACCGCTTAACGCCAAAGTGTCCCAAAAAGATGCCGGCTATAAGGCAAAAGAACACATAGCTGGAGGAAAGAAGGGCGACGAATCCCCCCTGCTGTCCATAGGAAGCGCCGAATTCGGTTTTAATGAGGGGATAGGCAACCCCCTTGATGTTCTCCACAAGCCCGAAGATCAGCATGGTTCCATAGGTAATGACGATGAGTAAAATCCAGCGCATCCGGGGGGGATTTTTAGTGGACATGGCGCCTCCTGTTTGCTTTTACCCTACCCAATCCGGTGTTTTTCCGCCAGTACCATGCGGTTGGAATGAAACCGTCCCGCGGGACTGTGGGACTGCGGGCCTCCAGCCGCGTAAAATTATGCGGCGTCCCACAAGCGCCGGGATTCGGGTATAATGGAAGAATGAAAGCCGAAACGCGGTCCCGGCGTATCTTTCAGGTGTCCGGCTTTGTTCCCCTCCACGGGATAACCGCCCTTACCGCCGGGATTCTCCTGCTCTTCCTGCCATCCGCCGCCGTCTTTTCCCAGACCCAGCAAGTCATTCCCCTGTCTTCCCCGCTTTATGATAAGATGGATGCGCTTTTTGCCCTCTGCGGCCTGGCCGCCCCCTCCGCCGCCCGGCCCTGGACCAACGCTGAAGCCGCCGGGATGCTGCAAAGGCTCGGCCATGCCTCCTTCGGCGGGATAGCCGCGGCGGATTCCCGCGTTCAAGACCTCTACGACCGCATTGACGCCGAAATATCCGCTCCCTTCACCTTCACCCTGGACAACCTGGCCGCACTAAACCTTCACCTGGACGCGGCCCTGGAAGCCTGCGCCCATACCAACAGCCGGGACTTTGTCCGTGAAGAAGACTGGCGTTACGGCTACGAGGAAAGAAAGCCGCTCCTTTCGCTCGCCCTTGAACTGCGCGCAGCTTCCTGGTTTTACGTAACCTGCGATCTCCGGTACGGCAGGAATCGGTTCAACGAGCGGGACCTGAGGCGGGATACCGCAGACCTCATCTCCGGCATCGGGGCGGTTATCCCGCCGCCTGACGCGGGAGGCGAAAGCTACGCCTTCCCCGCCCGGTCCTGGGCCTACAGCAGCCCCTTCATCACCAACGTAACGGCGGGCTTTGATGAATTCGATTTTGACTGGCCCAAGCGGGCCAACCTTACCGTGGGGGGGAACCGCTGGAACCTCAGCATAGCCCGGGAGCGCATCAAATGGGGACCGGGCCGCACGGGAAATTTTGTTTTCGACGATCACCGGGACTACGACGAATACCTGCAATTTTCGGCGTTTACGGACAATTTCAAATACCAGTGGCTCAACGTCTTCTACGCCCTGCCCGGATCCGGCGGGACAGGCGGCTTCAAGTTCCTTATGGCCCACCGGCTCGAATTCCGCCTCCTCCCCGCCCTGGTCTTCGCGGTTTCGGAAAACATCATGGTTCATCCGGCAGGTTTCAGCCCCGCCAACGCTAACCCTGCCTTTATCTACCATAACTGGTACGACCGTTCTCATTTTAACGCCATTGCCCAACTGGAACTGGATTACGCCCCGGCCTCAGGCTGGCGGTTTTATACCGAAGCCGTCATAGACCAGGTGAGGGCCTTCTGGGAAGACGCGGGCGAACCCGCCTCCTGGGGCATACTGGGCGGCCTGGAGCATACCCGCTTTGCCGGCCCCGGCCTCCTCACCCTGTCCCTTGAAGTCGCCTGCACTTCCCCCCTCCTCTACCGCCGGGACCAGGTAGACTTCCTGACCGCCCTCCCGGTAAGAGTAAACGGTTCCCAGGACAACCTGGTCTTTGATTACACCGGCTGCCCCTACGGGGGCGACGCCCTGGTCCTGCTTCTTGATTCCCGGTACCGGTTCTCAGGCGGCGCCGTGGTTTCCGCCGGTTTCTCAGGCATGATCCACGGAAGGATGAACCCCTTTGTTTCCCATAACCGGGACGGAGACAACGGCGCTCTTGCCAACATCGAGGGTTTCACGCCGTCGGGAAGCAGCGGCGAACACGAGCTTTCCTGCGGCGTTTCGCTGCGGGCATCGTATACCCTGGCGAAAAAGATTGGCGTCTTCACGATTTCGGCCTGGGCCGGCGCGGACTTCATGGTCAAAAAAAACAAGCTCATGATTTCCGAGACCGGGCAGGGGGAGGATAGTATGTACCGCATCCATACCGCGGTTACGGACCTTCAGGTTATTTGCGGCATAGGCGCCCGGTTATGAGACCGGGGGATACGGCTCAAGAAGGGTAATTTATACGCACCGGTTCCGGCGTTTTCAATGTAACCAAAAAAACAATACATCCCTTTTATGTGCATATTGCGGCGGTTCCAAAACCTCACGGCAGAGGGGTTCAGGTGAATTAATTCCGTTCGGAACAGAACAATCGGGGCTGTGAGCATTGATTGTTCTATTCAAAGTAGAACGATTGGGGCTGTGAGAGTCGAAACCGGAGTCCGGAGGTTCGAAATGGAAATGCGGAACTCCTTCTTTATCTCTCCTGGAGGTATTTATGGTGCTAATAAACAAGAGGAAACTATGCGGCGCGTTCCCCCGTGGGGCCTTTTTGCACTGATCCTTACCGCGCTCTTCCAGGGGCCTGCCGCGGCGGCCCAGGAGGGGGAGCGGGAAGCCGTGCCGCTATCCCCGGAACGGGCGGTAGCGCTGGCGTTGGATCAGAGTTTGAATTTACGAAAGAGCTTTATTGATTTGAACACCGCCGGTATCGCGGCAAACAACCTGTGGGCCGAAGTTTTTCCCGAAATCAGCCTGAGCGGGGGGGCAAGTTACCGGACGCCCCTGTTTGCCGGTACGCCCGCCGCTTCAGGCGGTTTTGGGTACACGGCGTCCCTCGGCCTGTCCCTCAGGCTCAACTCGTCCCTTCCGCAGGCGATGAAGATCATCGGCCTCACCTACCGAACCCGGCTTCTCACCTACGAAAGCGCCCGGCGGCAGCTTGAGATTCAGGTGATCAAGACCTTTTTCAGCCTGCTGGCGGAAAAACAAAACCTTTCCCATCTTGAAGAAATCAAAACCCTGGCGGAACAGCAGTTTGAAAGAAATCAGACCGCCTTTGCCAACGGGCTTATCAGCCAACTCGCGGTCCTCCAGAGCAGGCTCGGCGCGGAGACCGCCCGGCTGGATCTCAGCCGGGCCGAAACAGCCTGCAACGCCAACATGGGGGAATTCCTCGCGCTGCTGGGGCTGGATGGGGCGGATGCCGGAACCGTCCTTGAAGGGAGGCTTGAAATAGCGCGGATTGACGCGGACCCTGAGCGGCTTATTCGGGATCACCTGGGGAAACGGCCCGACATAGTGAGCCAGCGGCAGAACATTGAGCGCCTGGAACTGGTGCGGCATCAAACTATCCAGGGGTCCCGTTCCCCGGCCCTGTCCCTTTCCGCCCAATGGAGCGGAACAGGGCCGGGAACCAGCGGGTTTACCGATACCGTAAGCGGGAGCCTGAGCCTGGGCATTCCTATCGAGTCCTGGATTCCTGGGACTGCGGGGCATCAAGCGATAGGAAAGGCGGAAGCGGAGGTGGAAAAGGCCCGCCTGGACCTGAAGGAGACGGAAGACCGGGCCATGCGGGAAATACGTTCCCTGGCGGAGAACCTTAAGAATTCCTGGGACGGCATAGAGATCGCCCGGCTGCGGGTAGAAATCGCCGAACGGGCCTATGAACTGACCGCCGAGGGTTTTAGAAACGGGACGGTGGAATCCCTGGTCCTTCAGGAAGCCCGGAACGACATGGCCCAGGCCCGGCAGCAGCTACTGGAAGGCGAGCTGGCCTACCAAATCATGCGATTGGACCTGGCGGCGGCCCTCAATATCGACTGGAACGCCATAACAAGGAGCCTGTGATGAAACAAATCGGGACACAATCCAGGAAACGCAAGGGAAACGCGTCAAAAGCGGTAACCGCTATCATCATCTCCCTGATCCTGCTTTTTTCAGGGCTTATTCTCTATACGGCGCTGCGGCAGCGGGAACAGACAGCGGCCATGACATCCCCGGCGGCTGGGGGCGGTTCAGGCGGGGGCGGTTCAGGCGGAGGCGCTCCCGGCAGCCGCCCAACCGGAGGAACCGGGGCGGGGCAACAGCCTGGGGGCGGCCAGCGGCAGGCTGCGACGGTCCGGGCAGCCGGAGTGGTCCTGGGAACCATAGAGAACCGGGTGGTGGTCAACGGGGATGTCCTGGCCCGATCCCAGATAGCCATCTACCCGACGGTGGCGGGGAAACTCACGGAGCTCCGCTTCCAGGTGGGGGATACCGTGAACCGGGGACAGACGGTGGCCCTGGTGGATCCTTCCCGGCCCGGGGAGTTCTATTCCCAGAGCCCGGTGGTTTCCACCATAAGCGGGACTATCCTTCAGACGCCGGTGAATCCCGGGGACACCGTTTCCGGCCAGACGGTGATCTGCGTCGTGGGAGACCTGGCGGCCCTGGCGGTGGAGACCTTTATCCCCGAACGGTTTTCCACCAGCATCAGGCCGGGGCTTCCGGCGCTGGTTTCCTTTGAGGCCATGGCGCGGGAACATTTCGCCGCCGAGGTGGACGAGGTAAGCCCGGTTCTGGACCCGGCAAGCCGTACCCTGCGTATACGCCTCCGGTTTACGCCGGGACCTTCAGGCCGCCAGGATCCCCGAATCAAGGCGGGGATGTTCGGGACCGTGAGCCTGGTAACCCATTCCCGGCGGAACGTGCCGGTCATCCCCCGTGCCGCGGCAATCAACACCTACGGGAACTGGATCGCCTTTGTTATCAGGGAAGATGCCACGGTGGAGCGCCGCTTCCTCACCCTGGGGCTGGAAAGCGAAACTACCCTGGAAATTGTCGACGGCCTTGCCGCGGGGGAACGGATAGTCACGGCGGGGCAGAATTTCCTTTCCGAAGGCGATACCGTCCGCGTGGTCGACTAAAAGGAGGGGCCCATGAATATAGCGAAGTATTCGGTACAGCGTCCGGTAACCATCGTCGTGCTTTACGCGCTGGCCCTGGGCATTGCCGCGACGCTGGTCCCGAATATCGCGGTGGACCTCTTCCCCTCCACGGTCCGTCCGGTCCTCTCGGTCTACACCTCGTTTCCCGGTGCCGGCCCGGCGGATGTGGAACGGAACGTAACCATGCCGCTGGAACGGGCGCTGGCGGCTTCCAAGGGGCTCACGGACATGACCAGCAACTCGTCCTTTGAATCAAGTTCCATCAATCTGAATTTCGCCTACGGCACCGACATGGACCAGGCTATGACGGATGTTCAGACCCTGGCGGCCCGGCTGTCCAATTCCCTGCCTGACGGCGCGGGAACTCCTACGGTGCGGCGTTTCGATATGTCCGCCATGCCCATCATGCGCCTGGTGGTCCGGGGCGATTACCCGCCGGATCAACTGCGGATCTTCGCGGAGGACGAGATACAGGCCGGCATAGAGCGGATAGAGGGGGTGGCGTCGGCGGAAGTTACCGGGGGAACCACCCAGATAGTCCTGGTGGCGGTATCCCAAAACCGGCTTGCCGCCTATAACCTTACCTTAAGCGACGTAACGGCGGCCCTGAAGGGTCAGAACATTCTAACCTCCGGGGGGAGCATGACACGGGGGACCCGTGACTACCAGCTTCTTACCCGGCAGGAACTCGTGGATCTGGATCAGGTGAAGCGCCTTGTCGTCAAGACGGTCAACGTTCCCCTTGAGGGATCGCTGAACCGTTCCCAGGCAGTGCGTCTTGAGGACATAGCGGACGTGTCCGCGGCCTTCAACGACAACGCCGCACGGGTTTCGGTGAACGGCCAGAGCGGCGTCTACATACAGGTCCAGAGCGAAAGCGACAGCAATTCCGTACAGGTAGCAACCCGGGTGCGGGAAGCCCTGAAAGGGATAAACGAAGACCTGCCCCGGGGCATCACCGTGGCGGTACTGTCGGATGACACCTCCCTCATCAGCGCCACTTTAAGCCAGGTGTATTCCAACGCCTTCCAGGGCGCCGCCCTGGCCATGATCATCCTCTTCATCTTCCTGCGAAATCTAAAGGGAACCCTGATCATCGGCCTTTCCATTCCGGTCTCTATCCTCCTTACCCTGATGTTCATGTCCGTATTCGGCTTTACCCTGAACCTCCTCACCATGACCGGCCTTATCCTGGGGCTGGGGATGACCGTGGACGCTTCCATCGTGATCCTGGAAAACGTCCACAACTACCGGGAACGGGGGGCCAAACCGGAAATCGCCGCAGTCCTGGGAAGCCAGGAGATGATCCGGGCCATTGTTACCTCCACTACCACGACCCTCTGCGTGTTCGTGCCGCTCATCATCTATAAAAACGAGCTGGAAATGATGGGCCAGCTTTTCAACGACCTCATCTTTACGGTAGTCATTTCCCTGACCTGCTCCCTGGCGGTGGCGGTTACGCTGGTGCCGGCCCTCTGCGGCCCCATCTTCAAACTGGATACCCGGAAGCAAAAGCCCCTGAAGAACCGCCTGCCGCGCTTTATCGACGACAAGATGGAAGGTTTCTTCCGTTCCCTGGACAACGGCTATAAGCGGGCGCTGAACTACTGCCTGAACCGCCGGCTGCTGATACTGCTCCTGGTTCTCCTTATTCTGGCCTTTTCCCTGTTCCAGTTTAACGGCATAGGGATGAACCTCTTTATCCGCAGCCGCACCGACGACGTGGTCAACATCACGGTTTCCATGCCCCAGGGAACTACCATTGAAACGACAGAACTGGCGCTTCTTGACCTGGCGGAAATCGTCAGGGAAAACATTGAAAGCTACAACAATCTTATCCTTACCGCCCGGCGGAGCGGTACCAACCAGGGATCGGTGCAGATAACTCTTCCCCCGCCGGCGGAGCAGGCGGACACTCCCAGCCGGGTGATACAAAAATTGACGCCGTACCTTACCGTGTTTCCGGGAGCGCGGATCGCCTTCCGGGCGGGGCGTTCCATGGGCAGCGCTTCCGCCGTGGAAATCGCCGTCAGTTCACGGGACACGGACGCCTTGATAGAAACCGCGAACGAAATTCAGCAGATCATGATCCGGTATCTTCCGGAAATCGAAAATCCGGTGGTGAACATTGACGAGGGAGCGCCTCAGTTACAGATAGAAATCGACCGGGACCGGGCCGCGGCCCTGGGAATTTCCCTTTCCGCCGTCGCGTCGGAGATCAGGACCGCCATGGACGGCGTTACGGCCACGACCATTTCTCAGGGAGACCGGCTGGTCGACATCATCGTGCGGTTTCAGGATTCAGACCGCCGGGGCGGCGTTCCCAATCTGGACGCCGTCTTCGTGATGGGCAGGAACGGCAGCCGCGTGTCCCTGTCCAATGTAGCGAAGATCACCGAAGGCCGCTCCCCCGCCTCCATACGCCGGGAAAACCAGGAGCGCCTGGTCCGCGTTACCGGCGAACTTCCCCAGGGCATAGCCGCCACGGACATGCAGCGCCGCCTTGAGGCCACGGTACAGCGCTACCTGATCCCCCGTGAAAATGTTACGGTCCGCTACTTAGGCGAGGCGGTGGAAGTGGAAACCTATAACCGGCGTTTTATCCTGATCATCGGGGTTGCGGTATTTCTGGTGTTCGGCCTTATGGCAAGCCAGTTTGAGTCCTTTGTGGACCCCCTCATCATCTTTTTTTCAATCCCCCTCCTCTTCATCGGCGTCATCTGGATCTACAAGATCGGCAACGAGGCCATGTCGGTGTTTTCCGCCGTCGGCATTGTTGCCCTGGTGGGGGTTGTGGTCAACAACGGCATAGTCCTGGTGGACTACACGAATACCCTCCGCGCACGGGGTATGCGGGTCAGGGAAGCCTGCATCGAAGCAGGGTGCAGCCGCCTCCGTCCCATCCTCATGACGAGCCTTACCACTATCCTGGGCATGGTCCCCATCGCCTTCTTTCCCGGAGCGGGGGCGGACACCATTCAGCCTATCGGCAAAACCTTTGTGGGCGGCCTGACCGTGAGTTCCCTTATGACCTTGTTCGTAACGCCGGTGATGTACTCCCTCCTCAACAGCCGCCACGACCGGAAACCGGATAGGATGAGATGAGATGAGGGGGCGCTGCCCGGCGCGGCGCCGGCAAGATCGATGTTTTACGGCCGGTTAAAAAAGTTTTATAACCGGTTATAAGAGTTTTACCGCCCCCTGTAAGGCCCCGCGGCCGGCTGGAAAACCGTTATAACCGGTTAAAAAAGTTTTATAACCGGTTGGAAAAGTTTTACCGCCCCCTGTAAAAGTTTTATAACCGGTTAAAAAAGTTTTATAACCGGTTAAAAAAGTTTTATAACCGGCTGGAAAAGTTTTATAACCGGCTGGAAAAGTTTTATAACCGGC
>JAITLF010000247.1 GCA_031278025.1 Treponema sp. | reverse complement strand
CCGGATCTGGCCCAGTGGAACATGATCAACGAGGATCACTTTGACAAAAATACGACAACGGTATATGTCCTTAAAGCCGAACCGATCCACGATGTCATCGATTTCCTCAGCCTGGACGGCTACGATCTGTTGGATACAATCACCCACTGCTGTACTACCCTTGGTTCCAATAACGCATACATGCCCGGGCCGCTGGTCATCTGCCTTACCCCCGATCACGGCATGATGTTGAAAAGAGCCGGCTACACTAAGGAAATGATTCAGGAACATATTCATACTTACTGTTATCATGAAGTACCAATGGTACGAAACAGGGGTCTTGTTCCGGTACGTCCGGCCAGTTTCGCAAATCGCCATCCCATGCCGGTAACCAGAACGCCTAAGGATGTGGAAGTAGTGGTAATAGGCGGAAGAGGAGGGCATGACGGTATTATCCTTCCCTGGGCGTTGCACAGCGAAGGCATCGTAGAACCGGTCGCGCTTCCAAACGGTAAAGCCGCGATGTCAATTGAAGAGTTCAGGAAATAGAGGGAGAAGCGAATCGTGGCAAGAAAACAGATTGTTGTTGACAAAAAATATGACGTCATCGTATGCGGCGGCGGGACTTCCGGTATAGCGGCGGCTATCGCGGCGGCCCGGGGCGGCGCGTCTACCCTGCTGATAGAGCGGGTAGGCGCACTGGGAGGGCAGCTTGGCTTTTCCGGCCCTCCGGGATTCGCCTTTGCCCACCTGTTTAACCCCCGGGGCGAGCAGGATGCGGCGGGTATTATTGAAGAGATTCATGCCAGAATGTTAAAGGAGGGCCATGCGCTTCCCCACATCAAGCCGGAACACCGCCTGGAAGCAGGTTACACTTTTTCGTATGTAGATCCGGACTGGTTTTCCATTACGATTTTCGAAATGATGGAAGAAGAAGGGGTAGAATTGCTGCTTCACAGTTTGGTTGTAGATGTCGTCCAGGACGGTGATAAAGTAACCGGCGTGGTGGTGGAAAACACCAACGGCACCATGATCATCAGCGGTAAGATTATCATTGACTGCACCGGTGAGGGTGACGTAGCGGTGCGTGCGGGCGCTCCTTATGAGTACGTGGACAAACAAACCGTACAACCCCATACGCTTTCTTTCACCATGGACGGCGTAAACTGGAAAGAGCTTCTGGACTGGATTCACAAGAACCCGGAACAGCTTGCCTGGTTTGAACATATTCTGCCGCACTGGTCGGATGAACGGAAAAAAATAGCGCATCAGAAAGCGCTGGAATTCTACCGTACCTGCGACGACCCTAAGCTGTTCGGTGAGTTTATGGGATTCGCCTCTATTCATAAAAAGGGACTTGAAACCGGGGAATGGCACAAATTCTCCGGCATCGGATTCTTCCTTATCCCCCGTGAGGATGGGCATGTTCAGGCGCACATGCAACATTCGTCCCAGGTGCCGGAAGTTCTCACCGACGACGCATGGGACATTACCAAGGGAGAAATTGAGTGCCGGCGGCAAAACGCCATAGCGCTCAAATTTTTCCGGAAGTACATCCCCGGTTTTGAGAATGCCTATCTAACGCGTATGTGTCCGGAGCTTCGCCTGCGGGAAGGCCGCCGGATCATGGGCGATTATAAGCTGACCAAAAATGATATCGCGGCGGGACAGGAATTTGACGACGTGATCGGCAAGAGTCATTTTAAGGCCGGCGCCCACCATACGGTGGATCAAAATACCATTGCCCAGGTGGCAAAGGTCTGTCCCCAGGACGACGGTTCCTACGATATTCCCTACCGCTGCCTGGTACCGCTAAAAGTCGAGAATATGCTGATAGCGGGCAAGCATGTGTCCACCGACCGGGATGCGTATTTACGGTACCTGCACCAGACTATGGTTACCGGCCAGGCAGCGGGAGCCGCCGCCGCCCTCTGTGTCAAGCGGGGAATTTCTCCCAGGGCGCTGGAGAAGCACGTTGGCGAACTACAGGGAATCTTAAAACAGCAGGGCGCCATCATAGATGGAACCCACTAGCAGTTCGTTGCGCTTCGCGCATAAAACCCGCAAGCGCAAAGGGGCTTTAGCCCCTCGATGAGCCGATTGGGGCGGCAGCCGGGGCAACGGTCTTCCTTAAAAGGGCCGAAGGCGCGCAAGGGATAGAAGCGGAATACATTGTGCCGTTGGTGTTGGCGGCACAATGTATTATAGCGGATAGCCCGGTCTGACCGCTTCGTTAAAGGGTGAAGCGGTCAGATGCGCCCATTATTATAAAATGAATTAACAGTTTTTAACTTACCCGCCGTAGACCGCTATCATGACACCCGCGGCTATGGCGGTCCCGATAACCCCCGAGACATTGGGTCCCATGGCGTGCATCAGGAGGAAGTTGCCGGGATCGTATTCCAGACCGACCTTGTTGGAAACCCGGGCGGCCATGGGGACCGCGGAAACGCCGGCGGAACCGATGAGGGGGTTGATCTTCTCCTTGAGGAAAAGGTTCATGATCTTTGCCACAATAATACCGGTGGCGGTGGCGATGGCAAAGGCTATGAGGCCCATGACTACGATGATGAGCGACGAGGGGTTGAGAAAGCGCTCGGGAGTCATCTGGCTGCCTACGCCCAGGGAAAGAAAAATGGTTACAATGTTGATCAGCTCGTTCTGCAGAGTCTTGGAAAGCCGTTCCACTACGCCGCATTCCCGGATAAAATTGCCGAACATGAGACAGCCGATAAGGGGCGCCGCCGAAGGGATAAGAAGGATCGCCAGGGTAAACACCACCAGGGGAAAAGCGATCTTCTCGATCTTGGAAACCGGCCTGAGCTGCTTCATCCTGATGAGGCGTTCATGTTTGGTGGTAAGGAGTTTCATGATGGGCGGCTGGATTACGGGTACCAGGGCCATATAGGAATAGGCCGCAACCGCAACCGTTGCCAGGAGGTGGGGGGCCAGCTTTGCCGCGATGTAGATGGTGGTAGGGCCGTCCGCGCCGCCGATGATCGCCACGGAACAGGCCTCCTTGAGGTTAAAGGCCACCCCGGGGAGGTAGTTGGCCAGGGCGATGCCGAAGAGGGTCCCGAACACGCCGAACTGGGCCGCCGCGCCCAGAAGGGCGGTTTTGGGGTTGGCGATAAGCGGGCCGAAATCGGTCATGGCGCCTATGCCCATGAAGATAATCATGGGGAAGAATTCGTTGCCCACGCCGCTTTCGTAAATAATGTGCAGCATACCGTGGGGAGCTTCCCCCATGTTGGCAAAGGGAATATTTACGAAGATGGTCCCGAAGCCGATAGGTATGAGGAGCAAGGGTTCAAAATTCTTGGCCGCCCCCAGGTATACGATGAGGAAACCTACCGCCACCATGAGTAATTCCTGCCAGCCGAAAATGGTTATGGGAATACCGGCGGGAGTCTCCATTGCCTTGGGCGTCCCTTCGGGGCCCGAGCCATTGATAAAGGCATAGAGGCCGGTGGTTTCCGCTATGTTTCGCAGAAAACTACCCAGAGAAACCCGGGGAAGATTTTCGCTGTTGGGGATGATCCCGTCCAGGTTATGGATAGAGGGCAGATTGTCACTGGAAATTTGCGACTGGGCTTCCGCGCGGGGGCTGAAAGCGGCGCTCACCAGGGAAACGGCGAACGCGCCTATTACAATGAGCAGGCATATCTTGGTAACAAATACCGGATCCATTTTTTGGTTTAACATAGTGGCGCTTCCTTATTGTATTTCGGCGATGGGCTGCTGGGACGCGACCTGTGCACCGGTGGGCGCCAGGAAATGTACCTTTCCCGCGGCGGTTGCCTTTATTTCCAGTTCCATCTTCATGGACTCGATGATAATGATGGTGTCCCCGGAATTGACCGCCGTGCCTTCGTTCACCGCGTAACGGATGACGGTACCGGCTACGGGGGCATTTATCGCCGTGCCGCCTGAGGAAACCGGGGCGGCCGGAGTTGTGGGGACCGGCGCGGCTTGTGCGGGGGCCGGAGCCGGAGCGGCGGAAACCGTGCCGCCGATAGAGGCGACGGGCTGCTGGGCGGCAACCTGGGCGCCGGCGGGCGCCAGGAAGTGGACGGGGCCCGAGGCTGTGGACTTTATCTCAAGTTCCATCTTCATGGATTCGATGATGAGGATCGTGTCGCCGGACTTGACCTGGGCGCCTTCGGCCGCGATATAGCGGATGATGGTACCGGCCACGGGCGCGGCAATGGTCGTACCGCCGGAAACTGCCGGCGCGGCGGGTACGGAGGCCGTCCCGCCCGGGGCCGGGGTGACGGCGACCGTACCGGCAGGGGCCACCACGACATCGTAGTTGGCGCCGTTGACGTTGACGCTATACCGGGCGGCCGCGCCGGGGGCCGGGGCTGCGGGAGCGGCGGCCTGGGGCGTTTCCGGTTCAGGCTTGAACACCACCGGGCCTTCGCCGCGCTTCTTGAAGAAGCCCGGGGCCACCTTGGGGAACATCGCCAGGGTAAGTACATCCTCGGCGCTGACGGTATCCGTGCCCAAAAGTTCCTTGCAATCCGCTTCCAGTTTTTCATATTCGGGCGGGATATCGTCGGCGGGACGGTGGGTAATTTCCTCGCTCATCTTGAGGCCTTCCAGGGCTTTCTTGACAACGTCCTGGTTTTTGGGAGCCGGACAGGCGCCGTACTTGCCCGCCATAAGGTCCTGGAATTCGCCGGAAAGCCGGTTGTAGCGGCCGAAAAGCACGTTGAACACCGCCTGGGTTCCCACGATCTGGCTGGTGGGCGTAACCAGGGGCGGGTAGCCGGAGTCCTTCTGTACCACGGCGATTTCCTTGAGTACCGCGTCGATCTTGTCCGAAGCGCCCTGCTCTTTAAGCTGGCTTTCCAGATTGGAGAGCATCCCCCCCGGCACCTGGCTTACCAGGATACGGGTATCCGCGCCCAGGAAGGAAGATTCGAATTTCTTGTAGTTTTTCCGGACCTCCCGGAAATAGGCGGCAATTTCCAGAAGCAGGCCGGTGTCAAGGCCCGTGTCGTATTCGGTACCCTTGAAGATTTCTACCATGGTTTCGGTAGGACTGTGGCTTGTACCCATAGCCAGGGAGGAGATCACCGTGTCCAGTATTTCGGCGCCGGCTTCGGCGCATTTGGTCAGGGTTGCCACGGACATGCCGGTAGTGGCGTGGGTGTGGATCTCCACGGGAATATCCGTCACCTTCTTGATGGCCTTGACCAGCTTGTAGCCTTCGTAGGGCTTGAGAAGGCCGGACATATCCTTGATACAGATCGAATCCGCGCCGATATCAACGTACTGCTTCGCAAGCTCGGCGTATTTTTCGATGGTGTGGAAAGGCGTAACCGCGTAGGAGATGGCCGCCTGGATGTGCTTACCGGTCTTTTTGGCGGCGTTGGTGGCGGCCTGGAAATTCCGGGGATCGTTCACCGCGTCGAAGATACGGAAGATGTCCACCCCGTCTTTCGCGGCATATTCAACGAACTTCGCCACCACATCATCGGCATAGTGCCGGTAACCCAGGAGGTTCTGCCCACGGAGCAACATCATGATCCTGGTATTGGGAAGGGCCTTTTTGAGTTTTTTGAGCCTTTCCCAGGGATCCTCGTTCAGAAAACGGATGCAGGAGTCAAAAGTGGCGCCGCCCCAGGCTTCCAGGGCAAAATACCCCACCTTGTCGAGCTTGTCGGCAATGGGGAGCATATCGGAGGTGACCATACGGGTAGCGAAAAGGGACTGATGGGCGTCCCTTAGAACCAGGTCGGTAAGTTGTACTTTAGACATTTCTTTTCCTTAAACGTAATTAATTGTAATTATTCAGAGGGGGCCTGTTACCATACGGCGGGTACGCAAACCCTGCCTGGGGCAGGCGGCCGTTTTCCGGCCCTCCTGTAACGCCGGCCACCGGCCGGTATTACATTCACTTCGTTTTTACGGTTGACTTTTCCGGTATTCGGTCACCGCGGCGCTGATGGCGGCGGTTACCGCGCCCTGATTGCCCCCCGCCAAGGCGGGTCCTGCGGCCGCGGGCGCCTTCGCGGGCTGCTGTACGTCCTTGTCCCAGTGAAGGGCGCGGATCACCTTTCCTGACAGGGTAACGGCAATAATCAAAATAACGAGAAATGAGAAGACGATTCCCAT
>JAITLF010000176.1 GCA_031278025.1 Treponema sp. | reverse complement strand
GGCCCACTCGCAATATGCTCACTCGCAACACAGGCACAGCTTGGAGCGGCATATAACGCTTTTCACAAGAAATATAAAGAGGGGGAAGGCAAACAATGTTTGCGCGCCTCCCCCCAGCCTCCAGCCATCGTACCGGACTTGTGTCCATAACGCCCGAAACGCCGTCTTCCGGCACCCCCCTCAGCGGGGGCCCGCCCCCGCAACGCCCCCTTTTCCATTCTCCCCCCTCGGCGGGTGGTTCCACCCCCCACAAGGTATCCCCAAGGATACCCCGCCCCCGGCATATTGGCGCTTTACAAAGAGAAACGCTCTGCCGCCCCAAAACGCCATAACCAGACACTCAGGGGGACAGCCTCGTTCCATCAACACGCCTCACCGCCATGAACCGGCTCACCCACGCTAACAGTACCAACGCGGACTGAGCAAACCCCTTTTAGTCCCCCCAGAGGGGCCGCCGCCCTTTCCCGTCATGCCGTACCCTATTGCTTCCGCGGCAGGAGTGCGCCGTCCCGGCTGAAAACAGGGATCTCCTCCAGTGGCGCGTCCACCCTGATGACCCCGCCACCCTCAAAACGTTCACCGGTCCAAGCATCGGTCCAAGTCTGCCCCGCAGGAAGGTAGACTTCCCGTTCTCGCGCCCCTTCGTACAGGATTGGTGCCACTAGGTAGTTCGGCCCGAACAGAAATTCGTCTTCTGTCTCCCATGCCCTTTTGTCCCCAGGAAAATCGTAGAACAGGGGGCGCATCACCGGCGCGCCCCGTTCATGGGCGGCCCGCATTTGCTCTGTTATGTAGGGGCGCAGGTTTTCCCGGAGGAATAGATAGGTCTTGCAGATTTCGTAGACATTCTCCGTATATGACCAGACCTCATTGTCGGAACCGGAACGGCAGGTTGCGCCTCCCGTAGTGCCATACTGGGGCTTTATGGGATCCCGGTAGCCGTGAAGCCGCATCACCGGACAGAAACAGCCCCACTGGAACCAGCGGATAAAAAGTTCATGAAAATGCGGATCCGTCACGTCGCCGCCGAAAAAGCCGCCGATGTCGGTGGTCCACCAAGGGATCCCCGCAATACCCATGTTGAGCCCCGCAACAAGCTGATTTCGCAAACTCTCAAAGGTGGAATGAATATCTCCGGACCAGACCAAGGCCCCGTAACGCTGGCTTCCTGCCCAAGCGCAACGAAGGAGGTTGATGATATGGTCTTGTCCCGCCGCTTTCATACCGTCAAAGAAGGTTTTTGCGTACATAAGCGGGTATACGTTGCCTATCTGAATATTCGGCCCCAAATGGTACCGATAGTTGTCAAAGTCGTAGACCGTGTATTCCGGCTCCGCCTCGTCAAGCCAGAAGATTCTGATTCCTTTGTCGTAGTAGTTCCTTTTCGCCTTTTCCCAAACATAGGAACGGGCTTCGGGGTTAGTCGCATCGTAGTGGACGGTGTTCCCCTGGAAATCCATAGCGATACGGAAGCCCCGTTCCGTGCGGATGAGGAGGCCCCGATCTAGCATCTCCTGCCAGTTTTCGCTCCGCCGGTCTACTGTGGGCCATATAGAAACCATAAGCTCTACGCCCATCTTTTTTAACTCGGCGATCATAGCATCCGGGTCCGGCCAGTAGACAGGATCAAATTTCCATTCCCCTTGGTAGGGCCAATGGAAGAAGTCAACGACGATCACCGAGAGGGGGAGCCCCCGCTTCTTATACTCCCTGGCCACACCGAGAAGTTCTTCCTGAGTTTGATAGCGGAGCTTACACTGCCAAAAACCTGTGGCGTAACCCGGCATCATCGGAACCGTCCCCGCAGCCTTCGCGTAGGCTTCCTCTATTTCGGCGGGGCTGTCCCCGGCGGTGATCCAATAGTCGATCTTCTTCGATGACTGCGCCTCCCATGTGGTGATGTTTTTCCCGAAGCAGACCCGACCCACAGCAGGGTTGTTCCAGAGGAAGCCGTAGCCCAGAGAAGAAATCATGAAGGGAACGCTGGACTGGGAGTTGCGGTGGGCAAGTTCCAGATCTGTTCCCTTGAGGTTGAGGTACGGTTGCTGATACTGGCCCATGCCGTATATCCTTTCATCGGGCGAGACCGATTCAAAACGGACGGTGATGCGGTAATCCCCGCCGATGACGGGCTGGAATTCACGAGCCTCCAGTTCCAGAGAGCTGTAGGTTCGGTCTTTTATATCCATGCGGCTGCGGAGGTACTCGTTGAGGAGCAGTTCCCCACGGGCATTGAATACCTGTATCTGGCCGATTTTCGATATACGGGCCTCTATCTTGCCGTTCCGTAGAGACGCGCCGCCTGAGCCAATGCTTATCTCGACTGGACAGGGCTTCTGGGGAAGCAGAGCCCAGTCATCGGTATTTCCCCCGTCAAGCCCGCCTGTCTGATCTGCGGTGCCGGGCATCGGACGACTTTCGGGCATCTGGGCCAGCTTGGTGGAACGAACGCGGAGGCTGTTTTCGCCCCAGCTTTCTATCCAGAGTCTTTCCGCATCGTAGCGGTACACAAGACGATTCCCTTCTTGGGAAAATTTGCTAAAAAATGACATATCCTTCTCCTTATTCTATCCGGCTGTGCGGATTCATTTGTTTGTTCCTGTTTTTTGGGCGAGGCTTAAATACCACTTATCTTCCCCGTCCGCTTCCTCGGGCGTATGACGGACCAAGAGGGGTTCCATTACCTGGGAAAGGCAGAAAAGAGCCCCGGCGGGTACACAGAAGATGAGGAGCGGTACAAAATAGACCGCTGTCGCCGCCCCGGCGCATATTGCCAAAAGCCCCACAGTATAGGGAAGGTAACGGAAGCACATATACACGGAAAGTTTTACCACCTGGGGAATCGTCATGTAAAAACGGGAGAGTACCGGAAAGACATATATCAGCACACCCAGGAAGAGTACCGCAATAAGGGTGTAGAGACAGAGGAGAAAAAGGCCGGGATAGCCCCCGATGTTGGCGCTGATGTTACGGTTGACCAGCAGCAGGAATATCAAGACGGCAAAAGAAATCCAGACAAGGGTGGCCTTCACAAGGTTCAATTTGAAAGAACGCCAAAATTCGCCAAAAAGATGACCCCGCTCTCCCCGGATCACTTTGGCCATCGCGTAGTAAAAGGCGGTGGAGGAGGCTCCGATAGTAATCAGAGGAAAAGAACAGAGGAGCCAAAGGAGGTTCAGGGATACGATGTCAAAGAGTTTTTCCATCCAGATATGCAGACCTCCCTCAAACAGCCGTTTTTTTGCTTTGACCGCTTTCATTCTTTTACGGATCCCGCAGTCATGCCTGAAACGATGTATTTCTGCAAAAACACAAAAGTGATCAACACGGGGATCACGAGGATACAGCCGTAGGCCATGATGCAGTTCCACTTGGTGCCGTATTTGTTGGTAAACTTGTAGATGTTGGCAGTGAGGGGCCGCATTTCCGACTTGACGTTGAAAGTCATAGAGTAGGCCAGATCGTTCCAGCCTCCCAGATAGGAGATAGCCGCCACGGTGATGATGCCCACTTTGATGGCGGGGATCATGATTTGGATGAAGGAACGAAAAACCCCACAGCCGTCGATCCGGGCAGCATCATCCAGCGAGGCCGGGATGCTCCGAAAATAAGGTCTGAGAGTTACCACGATGAAGGGAATGGAACCTGACGCGATGGCCATAGCGGGGGAAAAATAGGTGTTGAGGATGTTGAGCCGCGAGAATATCAGGTACATGGGTGTAAGCATCAGGGATGCCGGAAGCATCTGGGTAACGAGAAAGGTGAGGAGGAAGCCCTTGCTGCCCGGCAAACGGTATCGGCCCATGCCATAGGCGGTGGGTATCCCCAGAGCCAAAGAGATCGCCATAGAACAGAGCGCGATAACAAAGCTGTTTTTCAGGGATATGAGAAAATCCTTGTCCCCCAGGTTTCGCTGCCACGGGTCAATGGTAAACTCGTGGGGAAAATAGGTAACGATCTTCCCGAAGGATTCCGTGTCGGTTTTGAAAGACATACACAGGAGCCAGTAGAGGGGAAAGAGAAATACCACCACCACGAGGAGGGACACGAGACACAGCAGGGTATTCCTTCTTCGGGCTCTGGTTCCAAAAAAAAATGCAATCATCACTGTTCCTCCGTAACGCTCATGCGCAGATAAAAGAGTCCGATGATGAAAAGGCAGAAAAACAAGACGATAGCCGATGCCGAACCCATAGAAAATTTGAATTCGGTAAAGGATAGCCGATAAGAATAGGTGCCCAGCACATCGGTAGCGTTAAGGGGGCCTCCCGATGTCATGATGAACATCAGATCGAAGGCCTTGAACGTGTATATGAAGCCCAGCATCAACACCGCGAGAATCGACGAGCGAATGCAGGGAATGGTGATTTTCCAGAACCGCACCCAGGCGGATGCCCCGTCCATAGCGGCACTCTCATAGATTTCTTCGGGAACATTGGTGAGTCCCGACGTGAGGAGAAGCATATTGAAGGGAATCCCCACCCAGCAGTTCATGGCAATGACCGCCGCCATAGCCGTTGTCCCGTTGGCAAGCCACATGGGAAGGTCTCGGACGAGGCCCAGTTTGAAAAGGAGATCGTTGACCACCCCGATCTGCCCAAACATACTTTTGCCGACCAGCGCGGTAACCGACATGGGCATCATGTAGGCGATGAGGATGAGCCCCCGAATCGGCCCTGCAAAGGTAAATTTTTTGGAAAAGAAAAGGGCCAAGAGAAACCCTACACTAAACTGTATGACAATGCAAACAAGAGTAAAAACAATGGTGTTTTTGAACACCAGCCGGAATACCGGATCCTTGAAAAGAGAGAGATAATTTGAAAATCCCACAAACACGTCGGAACCGCTTTTGAAGGTTCTCACATCCACATTCCGGAAGCCCAGAATGAAGTTGTATACCAGCGGGTATCCCAAGAGGGCGAGGATGTAAACCATACCGGGAAATATGAAGGCATAACCTTCAACGTTTCTTTTTACTGATAAACTCACCCTCATGGGATTGCCTCTCCCGTTAACGGGAAACCGGCGTTTTTGCCAGCATCGGGGCGATGGCGGCGGCACCTTCAGTCATGGAGTCCTGCGCGGACTTCTGCCCAAGAACGGCGGCCTGACCTGAGGTGTAGATCACCTTGGAAATGCTGGGCCATTCAGGATGGGGCCCCCGCGCCACGGCGTACTGCATTCCCTCGGTAAACACAGAAAGATACTTATCCTTGGTCCAGATGTCCCGCAACTGGGCGGAGTCACTGCGGACGGGGAGCTTCCCGGACAGCTCGGCCCAGTAAGCGCCGCTTTCCGCTGTGGAAATCATTTGGAGGAATTCCACTGCCAGAGCCTTGTACTTGGTACCGCTACAAATGCCGAAGTTTTCGCCGCCAATAACCGAAGCGTACTGCTTATCTTTGGGAAGAAGCGTATATTCAACTTCAAAATCCTTGATGTCCGGCACGTTTTGAGCCACGTGCCAAGTGCCGGATTCGACCATGGCGGCCTTGCCGGCGGCAAAGGCGTTGAAGGCGTCTCCCTGAGTCCAGTTGACCACTTCCTTACTCATATACCCATTCCGCGCCAGATTTGCGATAAACTCGATACCCCGGATTGCCTCAGGGGAGGCAAGATCCGCAACCGAACCGCCGGCGGCGTAAATCCACGGGATAAGCTGGAAGGTTCCCTCTTCGTTGGGAACGACACTCATGGCAAAGCCGTAGATTTGCTGTGCCGGATTGGTCAATTTGGCGGCAGCCGCCTCCAATTCCTCCCACGTGGTGGGTTTCTTAAGCCCCGCCGCATTGAGCATATCCATGTTACACGCCAATGCCAGGCAGTTGGTGTTGTTGGGAAGGCCATAGATTCTGCCGTTGGCATCCTTAGTACTGCTCAAAGGGCCGGGGTAGAACTTATCAAGCTGTCCCCAAGCATTCAGCTCGTCGGTAATGTCCTCGAACACCCCCAAAGAGACATACGAGGCCATATCTGGAGAATCCACCATGCCGATGTCGGGGAGCTGGCCGGAAACGGCACCCACCGTGTACTGGTTCAGCAGCTCTTCGCGGGATACATAGGTAATATCCACCGTTACCTCCGGGTGAATCTTCTTGAAGTCATCGGCGAATTTCTTGAGACCGGCAGCTTCCTGATCGGACACGAAATAATGCCACAACGAAATGGTAACCGGCCCGTCTTCCTCCGCCGCTTGCTTTTTGCTGCATCCAGCGAGCAGACTCATGCCTATGACCAGTGCCACCCCGAAAACAAATCGTACCGTTTTTTTATTCATCTGTTCCTCCTGATAATAATATGATGTATGTTTATCATATA
>JAITLF010000140.1 GCA_031278025.1 Treponema sp. | reverse complement strand
TGCTCCTTCGCCGTTCCAAAGTATACCGCTTTGCCCTCCGGCGGGCAATATAATACCCGCCGCGGAAGACGGCAGGAAGGGAGGGAAGCCGTTCCCGGTCCGAGGCACGCCGATTCCGGGCCGGAACACGCCGATTCCGGTCCGAGGCACGCCGATTCCGGTCCGAGGCACGCCGATTCCGGTCCGAGGCACGCCGTTTCCGGTCCGAGGCACGCCGATTCCGGGCCGCAGCGCGCCGTTCTTGCCCCCGAACGCTCCATTGCTGATCAAGAACGCTCCATTCCTGATCAAGAATGCTCCATTCTTGATCAAGAATGCTCCATTCTTGATCAGGAACGCTCCATTCTTGATCAGGAACGCTCCATTCTTGATCAGGAACGCTCCATTCTTGATCAGGAGCGCTCCATTCTTGATCAGGATCGCTCCATTTTTGCCCCCGAAAGGTTCATTTTTGCCCCCGAATGGTCCATTTTTGCCCCCGAATAACTCATTTTTGCCCCCGAACGCTCCATTGCTGATCTAGAACGCTCCATTCTTGATCAGGAGCGCTCCATTCTTGATCAGGAGCGCTCCATTCTTGATCAGGAGCGCTCCATTTCTGATCAGGAATACCGGGGCGCTGAACGCGGGGCGCGGGTTTTGGAACAGCCTCAATCGTTAACTAGAGAGCGGCCTCATGGGGTTATCGGTTTTGTTTTGGGGCGCCGTTCGCCATCAGTGCTTAAAATGCCGAGTCCCGGTAAACACCATGGCGATTCCATGCTTATCGCATACCTCAATCGAAAGCGCATCGTTGCGGGAACCGCCGGGCTGTATGATAGCCTTGATGCCCGATGCCGCCGCTTCCTCCGCCGCGTCCGGGAAGGGGAAAAAGGCGTCTGACGCCAGGACGCGGGGCGGGTCCCTTTCGGCAAAAGCCGCGGGGACAGCCGGGGCGCTGCTGCCGGCGGCGGCAATGGCGGCGGCGCTTCGCTCAAGGGCTTGCCGGGTCGGCCAGATGCGGTTTACCTCGCCGCCTCCTATGCCTGCCGCCGCCAGATTTTTCACCGCCATGACGGCGTTGGACTTGACATAGGACACCGCCCGCAGACCAAAGATAAGGTCCGGAATATCCTCCGGAAGGGGGGCGGCCCTGGTAACGACTTGCCATTTTTCCAGGAGCCTGCGGTCCGCGTCCTGCACCAAAAGGCCGCCGTCAACGGAGATACATTCCCGCCTTTCCCTCGGCGCCTGGGGAGCGCGCATGATCCGAAGGTTCTTCTTTTTTTTGAGGATCTCCAGGGCGGCATCTTCAAAGGCCGGGGCCGCGAGGATCTCTAAAAAAACTTCCGATAGTTTTTCCGCGGTTTCCGTATCAACGGGAACATTACAGGCCACAATACCGCCAAAGATAGAGACCGGATCGCAGGCGAAGGTCTTGGCATAGGCTTCCGGGAGAGAACCGCCCTGGGCTATGCCGCAAGGGGTGTTGTGCTTAACGGCGGCGCAGGCGGCCCGGTCCCTGCCTGAAGGCGCCAGGTACCGGGACAGGCCCAGCGCCCGTAAGTCCGCTTCTCCCAGGGGCGGAATCCCCGCTGAGGGAAGCCCGAAGGCGCAGACCGCTTTCCAGGCCAGGTCCAGGTCGCGGATGTTGTTGTAACTCAGTTCTTTGCCGTGGAGTTGTTCCATGGAAGGGAGGGCGCCGGAACTGCCGGCGTTGAAGTACAGGGCCGCGGTTTGGTGGCCGTTTTCCCCATAGCGCGGGGATTGCGCTTTTTTCAGGGACATGGGCCAATAGGCGGGATAGCCCGCCTGAGTCTCGTCAGAGTCCATGCGGTCCAGGCCGCCCAGGTAACGGGCAACGGCGGCATCATAGGCGGAGGTTAAGGTGAAAACTTTTCCCGCCAGGCGTTTTCTGAATTCCTCCGGTATGGTTCCCGCGCTGATCCTTTCCATAACACCGGGATAATCCGCCGGATCGGTGAGGACTATCACGTCCCGATAGTTTTTCGCTGCGGAACGCAGCATGGCCGGCCCCCCTATGTCGATGAACTCTACTGCCTCTTCAGGGGGGCATTCCCCGGCAGCTTCTGCCAGAGCCTTTTCAAAGAAGGGGTAAAGGTTGACGCACACTGCGTCTATTGCCGAAAGGCCGAGCTTCTCCAGGGTTTCCCGGTGAGCGGGCAGGTCCCTCCGGGCAAGAAGCCCCGCATGAACGGCGGGATGCAGGGTCTTGACCCGGCCGTCAAGACATTCGGGAAACCCCGTAACTGCCGATACATCGGTAACCGGGATCCCGTTGTCCCGCAAATACTTCGAGGTCCCCCCGGTGGACACGATCTCCCATCCCGCACCGCACAGACACGACGCCAGATCGATAATACCTTCCTTATTAAATACGCTGATCAACGCCCGTGGTTTCACGCTTCCCTCCTGTTTGGCAATTCTTTTGCCATAAGCGCCGCCGGGCCCGCGGTTTCCGCCGCCAGTTCCCGGTATTTTTCTGCCGTCCGGCAGCCTTCTTCGCTATTCACTCCGGCCTGTTTGCAGCCCTTAGTTTGCATCGTAGTTAAAAAGTTACGGAGAGGAAAGTCGCCCGCGATCAGCACGTTACGGAACAAGGACAGCACGCCGGTTCCAAAACGAATTGACGGTGTGCTAAACGTACACGGCGGGGCTGTAAAAGGAACCCCCCGGTTGAATCAACGGTCCTGCCGATGGATTCAGGCGTAGTGATCCCCCCTGGACGATTCGGTACGGCTTCATGGAGTATATCTATTCCAGCCGCGCCCCGGCCAAAGCGTGCAGACAAAACATCAACTTCATGCGGCTGTTACAAAGCAATCCGCCGCCGTCCCGCGGGATGATAAACGCCGCGGCGGTGCGGCGGAAGAACGTTGACCGCGGCATGAGGAAGGGCAGAAAGAAAAGATACGGGCGTATATCGGGATGAAGCCGGAGGGGGCTGGAGGGGGCTGAAGGGGCGGGAGAGCGCCTGTCCCGAAGGCGTTGAAAACATACCGGAAAATCCTGAAGGAGTGCGTGAAAAAGCTGAATACCCAGCAGGAGCCGGCATCTTCGCCGCGGCCAACAGACGGGGCAGCCCTCAAGCCGTTTCTGGAACACCTGAAACAGATGCTGGGAAGAATATACCAGTGGGAATGGTAAACCGCTGCGGACGGTACGGACCGAAACCCGGATGAGTAAGAGGGGTCCGGGGCATATGCGCTTATTTAGGAACAGGGTGTAACGGACGGAACAAGGCCGGACGCCTCTGCCGTTCGGTTGTTCGCCAATTGCGCTTCGCCCGGCGGCTTCCCATGACTGTTCGTGCGGTTTATTGCTTTCAGCCGCTCAACTCCTTTCGTTGCGGACCCGGCTAATTTTATGGTCAATACGTCAGGCGGCTTCACTATTGAAAATGGAGGGCTGGCTTCTGCAACCGCGGCTCCATTTTGCTGGCCGCGAGACTCCGCCCGCACCCCGCCGGGTGCGGAGCGGACCCCCGCCGGCATTTTGCTAGCCTGATGCTCCATTTTGCCGGCAGAATGCGCCGCTTTTGTTCGTGTGGATACCGGGGGGATGAAAGACGGCGCGGGGTTTGGGGCAGGCGCAGGCAGCAGGCGGTTTCCGGCGGCCGGCGGGAACCGCGGCGTGCTCCCCCACCCTATGCCGGCGCCTGAAAATTCTTCCCCCTCAGCAGCTTCCGCAGGCTGCCAACGTTCCGGCCTTCGGCGCGGATTACCTGAAGGCCGACTCCGGCGGCGCGGCGGCTTGCCGCCGGATCAAACCAGTCTTCAAACGGCCCTGATGTTGCCCCCCCGCACCCCCGTCTAACCTGGCATGCCCTATAAAACCGCCCTGGCGTTGGACTCTGGCGTAACCGCCTGTGTTGGCGAACCGGCTATTGGCGGTATGGAGTACACGCCGGGTTTTTGCCGCGGATGCGTCCGGGAACGTGCCTGACCCCGCCATCGCGGCAAAAAC
>JAITLF010000118.1 GCA_031278025.1 Treponema sp. | reverse complement strand
TAACCGGGATTTTTGGTATGGAGAGAGAATTTACCCATTTCGATGAACGGGGCAACGCGATAATGGTGGATGTTTCCGCCAAGGAAGTGACGGAACGCCTTGCAATCGCCGGGGGGAGCATCACGGTCGGCGGCGAAACCCTGTCCGCTATCCGGGGCGGGAAGGTGAAGAAGGGCGATGTGCTGGGTGTGGCGCGGATCGCCGGGATCATGGCCGCGAAACGGACCGCTTCCCTTATACCCCTCTGCCACCCGCTTGTTTTCGATTCCTGCTCGGTGGACTTTACCCTGGGCGAAGATAAAATCGAAGCCGTTTGCACGGTAAAGATGTCCGGAAAAACAGGCGCGGAGATGGAGGCCCTTACCGGGGTGTCCGCCGCCCTGCTTACCATTTACGATATGTGCAAGGCTTTGGACCGGGCCATGGTGATAGGCGATATACGGCTTTTGGAAAAGTCGGGCGGCAGGAGCGGCCACTTCAGGCGGGAGCATGATGAGGGGATGCCATGATAATTGATCCTTCCGGCAGGGCGCTGGATTACCTCAGACTTTCCCTTACCGACCGCTGCAATCTGCGTTGCGTTTACTGTATGCCGGAGAAAGGCGTTGAATGGAAACCCCATGCGGAAATACTGCGTTTTGAGGAATCCCTGCGTCTCTGCCGCATCTTCTGCGATCTGGGTATACGCCGGATCAAGCTTACCGGAGGCGAACCCCTGATCCGCCGGGGCCTGGAAAATTTTATCCGGGAATTGCGGGAAATACCCCTTCTTGAGGAAATTACCCTTACCACCAACGGCCTGCTCCTTGCGGAATTTCTGGACCGCTTGGGCGGTAACGCCCGTTTTCTTTTAAACGGGGTGAACGTAAGCCTTAACACCCCGGACACCGCGAACTTTGCGCGTATTGCCCGGCGGAATGGGCTTGAGGCGGCTCTTGCGGGGATGCGCCGGGCCGCGGCCGCCGGAATCCCCGTCAAATTGAACTGCGTGCCGGTCCGCGGCTTCAACGAACAGGATTTGGCCGCGACGGCGGCGCTGGCGAAGGACGAGGTAAAGGCGGTGCGTTTTATAGAGCTTATGCCCCTGGGCGCGGGCGCTTCCCTGGAGGGGATTCCCATGGCCGAGGTGTTGGGTATCCTTGAAAGGGAATTCGGCCTTATGCGCCGGGATCAGTCCCGGGTCGGCAACGGGCCCGCGGTGTACTACGCGGCGCCCGGCTTCACCGGGAAGATCGGCTTTATCAGCGCCATAAGCGAGACCTTCTGTTCCGGGTGTAACCGCCTGCGCCTGAGCGCCGACGGGCGTCTGCGGGCCTGTCTGGCGAGTGAGGTGAACGTTGATCTGCGGGCCCTGCTCCGTTCCGGGGCGGGGGACGATGAAATAAAAGGCGCTGTTCTGCGTCTGGCCGCGAGCAAACCCGCTGCCCACAAATTTGCCGGAACGGGTAAAAGCGGCGGGCGCGGGGAAGGCGGCGAATTGTCCGAACGGGAATATTTTTCCTTACCGGAGGGCATGTACCGGATTGGCGGGTAAAAGAGCGGGGCAGCGGTTTCAGACTCCGGCGTAGCCGGATAGCAGGGGGGTAGCCGGAGACCCCGCAGCGCCGCCCGGGAACCGGCGCGAGGGGGCTCCGGCTCAGGGGGGGCCGGCAAGGATGCGCCGTTTTGCGGGTCTCCCGCATGGTAACAGGCCCCCCCTTTAGAATTATGGTAATAATGGCAACATTAGAGTTTTGGATTGGCGGGATGTACCGGATTGGAGGGTAAGAGAGTGGGAAAGGTGCTGGCTGTTTGTATGAGTGAGGCAAAGGGAACGGCAAAGCGGAATGTGGGAAGGGCGGAATTTATTCCGGATCACGGTATACAGGGCGATGCCCATGCGGGGAAATGGCACCGCCAGGTAAGCCTGCTTTCCCGCGAAAAGATAGAGGCTTTCCGCGCGCTGGGCGCATCCGTGGAAGACGGCGCGTTTGGGGAAAACCTGGTGGTGGAGGGCATAGATTTTTCGTCGCTTCCGGTGGGAACCGTGTTCCTCTGCGGGGACGTGATCCTGGAAATGACCCAGATAGGCAAGGAATGCCACCAGCACTGCGCCATATTCGAGCGCATGGGCGACTGCATCATGCCCAGGGAAGGGGTCTTTGCCAGGGTTGTCCGGGGCGGCGTGATCGGCGCGGGAGATGAGATGTATGTCCGGTAATAGTATTGATAATACCGGTTCCCGTAATGCGGATTCCCGGTCCTACCGGGCAGGAATTGTTGTCGCAAGCGACAAGGGTTTCCGGGGCGAGCGGGAAGATGAAAGCGGCCCCCTGATACGCGCCCTTGTGGAGGCCCAGGGTTATACGGTAACGAATTACTCCCTGCTTTCCGATGACCAGGCGGGGCTTGAGGCGGAACTAAGGCGGCTCTGCGACGGGGGGATCGCCGACCTTGTGCTGACTTCCGGGGGCACGGGTTTTTCGCCCCGCGACCGTATGCCCGAGGCAACGGCGGCCGTGGCGGAACGGCTTGTACCGGGCATAGCCGAGGCGATGCGGGCCTACAGCATGACTATCACGAGGCGCGCCATGCTGAGCCGGGCCGCCGCGGCAATCAGGGGCGCGACCCTCATCGTCAACCTGCCGGGCAGCCCCAGGGCCGTGCGGGAACACCTTGAGTATATTTTACCGGAGCTGCGTCACGGCCTTGACATGCTTACCGGCCGGGACGGGGAGTGCGCGCGAAAATGAGCGGAATGAAGAAGTTCACTATCGAAGAGGCGGTGGGTCATGTACTCGGCCACGATCTTACCCGCATCGTGCCGGGAGAGATGAAGGGTCCCCAGTTCCGCAAAGGCCATGTCATCCAAAGGGAAGACATTCCCATGCTTCTTTCCATGGGAAAGGAACATATCTACGTTTGGGAAAAGTCACCGGATATGTACCACGAGGAAGAGGCGGCGGAAATACTGTTCGGCCTTTGCGCCAACGACAGTGTTGACAGAAAGGGGCCGTCCGAGGGGAAGATAGAGCTATTTGCCCGGCACGACGGTCTTTTGCGCCTTGACACGGATCGTATCAACCGGATAAACGCCCTGGGGGATCTTATCATCGTAACCCGCCACAACAACAGCGCGGTAAAGGCCGGGGAAAAGATTGCCGCGGTTAAGGCCATACCGCTTGTGATCCCCAGGGCCCGGCTTGAGGAGGCCCGCGCAATCGCCGGGGAAAACACCGCCGCCGGCAACATCGCCGGCAGCGCCGC
Source organism: Treponema sp. (assembly GCA_031278025.1). The sequence goes on along the minus strand of JAITLF010000118.1, from coordinate 1,659 downwards.
GCCCCTGCTCGGCGTGCTGCCCTACAAACTGCGGAGCGCCTGCGTCATCACCACCGGGAGCGAAGTCGCCAAAGGGCTTATCGAGGACCGCTTTACCCCGGTAGTAGTAAAAAAACTGGCCGCTTTCGGCATCGGGGTAAAGCGGCATAGAGTAACGGGTGACGGCGTAGAGGAGGTAAGGCGCGCCATTGAGGAAGGGCGCCGGGAAAAGCCCGATCTCATCCTCTGCACCGGCGGCATGAGCGTTGATCCCGACGACAACACGCCCGGCGCGATCAAAAAATCGGGCGCGGAAATAGTCACTTACGGCGCGCCGGTTGTGCCGGGCGCCATGTTCCTCCTGGGCTACTACGACGACGGTACGCCGGTAGCCGGACTTCCCGGCTGCGTCATGTACCAGGGGGTAACGATCTTCGACCTGGTTCTGCCCCGAATCGCGGCGGGCGTGCGCCTTGGCCGGGAAGACTTTGCCGGTTTCGGCATAGGCGGCCTCTGCCTCGGCTGCCCCGAGTGCCGCTACCCGGTGTGCCCCTTCGGGCGCTGATCGGGAATTAGGGGTTATGTACAATGCTGCCAAAAAATTTACGGTTTTTCAAAATTAAGTAACAAAATTGGTGGGAGAGGAATTCCCCGGTCTTGAGATCAGCCGTACCGTTCTCCACGTTGAGGAGCCAGGGGTTTCTGTCCGGATCGTCCACCGTGGCGTTGAGGCATGGAATATACTGGGCCGCTCTTACGGATGCCTTATCGAAGTTGCTAACGTAACATTTTAAGAGCCGCATGGATTCGAGCGGACTTTAGTCCATAGGCGTTTACTTTGGGGTCTGACCCCGGCCGGAGACCTGTGGGGACAGACCCCACACGAGCGTTTGCTTTGGGGCCTAGTCCCGGCCGGAGACCCTTGGGGACAGACCTCTCATGGGCGTTTATTGTGGGGTCTGACCCCGGTCGGAGACCTGTGGGGACAGACCCCCATGGGCGCTTACTTTGGGGCCTAGTCCCGGCCGGAGACCCTTGGGGACAGACCCCTCATGGGCGCTTACTTTAGGGCCTAGTCCCGGTCAAAGACCCGTGGGGACAGACCCCCATGGGCGCTTACTTTGGGGCCTGACCCCGATCGGAGATCCCTGGGGACAGACCCCCATATGCACTAACTTAACAAGCATAGCACATCTGGTACCGTATTCCCTGCTTTCGTTTTTCACATTCAAGACGTTTTGCTATGTGCTGGTAATCTTCAAGTATCCGCAAACCCAGATTAGCCCTCAATATCATATTAACGAACGCCGTTTCACGCCATATACCGCGGCTGGCATTCGATTTGGTTATCGGGGGAAAAAGAAGCCTTCGCTATGAAGGCTTCAATTAACAAAGCAACCATTATCTTGCCGTTCAGCCACGCCTGTTTATTCCAGTGAAAAAGATCCACCAGTCCAGCAAAACAGATCCACGAGTCCATGAAAAATAGAGCCAGGTCTCCGAAGGTAAGATCCACTCCATGAGACCTGGGGTTGTGTAAAGATGGTTACTTAATACCTTTGTAACTATTCAGTCGCGTTAAAACGCGGGCAAATTTCCGAAAATTTGAGGTTTGACCCGTGTTATACCACGTAAAAAACGAACCACAGCCTGACCTCTGGTTGACATACCGGCAAAAAA
>JAITLF010000011.1 GCA_031278025.1 Treponema sp. | reverse complement strand
CGCAAAGGCGCCTTTATGAGCCGCAAAGGCGCCTTTATGAACCGCAAAGGCGCCTTTATGAGACGCAAAGGCGCCTTTATGAACCGCAAAGGCGCCTTTATGAGCCGCAAAGGCGCCTTTATGAGCCGCAAAGGCGCCTTTATGAAATCGGGTAGGAGGCCTTAGGACCCCCCAAAAACAATCCCTTTGGGGGGTCTGGGTCCGGGGTCCGGGGTCCTTCGGACCCTCAGGACCCTCAGGACCCTCCGGACCCTCCGGACCCTTAGTCCTCCGGATATCTTAGGTTTACCTTTTGCCTAACAACAACTATAGTCGAAAGAACGAAACGTTTATCGAGACGGACAATCAGGAGATAGCCATGAGCGATTTTGGGTCCGAAGACCCGCAGAAAAAAAACAAACGGAATTCCGGTCCTCAGTTCCCCTTCGGCGGGCCTAAGCTGCCGGACCCCAAACGGTTTGGCGGGTGGAAGTTTTCTATTATATATATCCTGATCATCGTTGTGGGGATGAGCCTTTTTAACTATGTGTTCCTGGGCAAGGTGAATCACACCATTGATTTCTCGGAATTTAAGGCCAAAATCGCTTCCGGGGAGATAAAACGGGTGGAGTTGTCGGATTCCTACTTTACCGGGTATACCTCCCGCAAACGGGATGAGCCGCCTGCGACGTTTCTGCGGAATCCCTACCGGAATATGCCGGATTCGGCGTACCGGACGGTTCCCATAGGAGATCCGGAGATCATCAAGCTTATGGACGAAAAGGGCGTCGCGTATTACGCCGTTTCACGGGAAGGAAGCGCGGTGCTTAACCTCATTTTCAGTTGGGTGCTTCCCATCGCGTTCTTCTTCTTTATCTGGCGGTTCCTGCTGAGGCGCCTGAGCAGCATGGGGGGCAACGTGCTTTCCGTGGGGCAGAACCGGGCGGTTATCGTGGCGGAGGGGGGTATTGCTACCCGCTTCCAGGATGTGGCCGGGGTGGATGAGGCCAAGGAAGAACTGGTGGAAGTGGTGGACTTCCTGCGTACCCCCAAGAAGTACACAGAAATCGGCGGAAAGATCCCCAAGGGCGTGCTTCTCGTCGGGCCGCCGGGGACGGGGAAGACCCTCCTGGCCCGTGCGGTGGCGGGGGAGGCGGGGGTTGTGTTCTTCCGCATGAGCGGCGCCGACTTCGTGGAAATGTTCGTGGGTGTCGGCGCGGCGCGGGTGCGGGACCTTTTCAAGCAGGCACGGGAAAAGGCCCCCTGCATCATCTTCATTGATGAATTGGACGCCATCGGCAAGAGCCGCATCAACAATGTTGCCGGGGGGAATGACGAGCGGGAGCAGACCTTGAACCAGCTTTTGGTGGAGATGGACGGCTTTGACGCCACGAGCGGCCTTATCATCCTGGCGGCTACCAACCGGCCGGATGTGCTGGATCCGGCCCTGCTCAGGCCCGGACGCTTTGACCGACAGGTTCTGGTGGACCGGCCCGATCTTAAAGGCCGGGAAGAAATACTCAGGATACACTCCAGGGGCGTCAAGCTCTCCCCGGCGGTGGATCTGTCGGTTACCGCCCGGATAACTTCCGGGTTTTCCGGCGCGGATCTGGCCAACATCGTGAACGAGGCGGCTTTGCTGGCGGTGCGGGCGGGCAGAAGGATGGTGGAGCAGCGGGATTTTGACGAAGCCATCGAAAAGACGGTGGCGGGTCTGCAAAAGAAGACACGGGTACTCAAGCCGGAGGAACGGAAGCTGACGGCGTACCACGAGGCGGGGCACGCGTTGGTGGCCGCCTTTATCCCCAACGCCGATCCGGTTCAGAAAATTTCGATAATCCCACGGGGCTTTGCCCTGGGGTATACCCTGCAAATGCCGGTGGAGGATAGGTATACGGTAACCCAGTCGGACCTGCTGGGAAAGATTGACATCCTTTTGGGGGGCCGCATCGCCGAAGAGATGATCTCCGGGGAGTTTTCCACCGGCGCGGCCAACGACCTTACCAAGGCTACGGACATAGCCCGGAAGATGATCACCGACTACGGCATGAGCGAGCGGTTCCGTCATGTGGCCCTGACATCCCGTGCCGCGGGCATGGGCGGCACGGAACGGCAGGAACCCCTGTTCCAGCGGGAATACGCGGAAAGCACCCAGCAGTACGTGGACGAGGAAATCGCCGCGATCATCAACCGCCGCTATACCGCGGTCAAAGAGACCCTCACCCGAAGGCGGGACATCCTGAACGCCGTAGCCGAAAAACTTTTGGAACAGGAAACCCTGGACGAAAAGGAATTCAAAGCGCTGATAACCAACGGTTCATGAGGCGTTACAGGGGTTCATCGGGAAGATAGCGGACGCGGAGTTCCTGAACCATCTTGTTAAAGGAATCCTGCATACCATCCAGGTAGGTAGTCATAAATTCGGCCTCTCTGCCGAGGGATGTTGCCAGGGGCGTGAAGAATTGATAGGGTTCGATTTCAAGGGCGTTGGATAGTTTGGCCAGGGTTTCCGGAGAAATCCATTTGCGACCGTTTTCAATATCATTAATAAAGTTATGGGTCAGATTCGCCATGGTTGCCAGGGTCAACTGAGAAATGTTTTTTTGACTTCTGATGCGTTTAAGGTTTTTTCCAAATAGCATGTTTATGTCGGTCCCTGAGCTATACATTTCTAAAACATCTTATATAACGCGGCGTCACGGCAAATAACTGACAGACATAGTATGTCGCTGATAGCTTTAATGATTAATTAATGATAATTACTGATGAGGCGGCGAATAGATTCAGTAGCGATTCACGGGCAGATCGTTCAGTAAAAAAATTTCCGGGCGGTACTCAAAGTGCATGGTGTCGTAAAAAAGCCATTTTCCTCCCCAGATAAAGCCGTAGGCTTCAAACGCCTTGATAACGCTGTCGGGCGGATGGAGCCGTTTCGAGTAAGGCGCCGCCCACCATTGCGGATTGTTCCGGGACGTCCACAGCCAATAGGTTTCAAGCCCCCGCCGGCCTGCGGGCAGGATATCGATGGCAACCCCGTAGGCGTGGAAACTCCTGCTTTGGGTATCCGCGATGCTTCGCCAATTCCAGCCGGACAGGGTCTCTATCGTGCGTATCCACTCCCGGAGTTTGGGGTCTGTTTGGGCCTCCCGCAGGATACGGGCTTCGACCAGGGCAAGGTCTTCCAATATGGCGTAGTGGGCAAGGACGGTACGGTTCAGGAACCGTATGGTTTTGACCCGTTCGTAGGCTTCTTCACGGGTATGGGCCTGCCAAAGGGCATCGTAAAAGTGCTGCGACCGTTTGGGCGGGTTCTCCTGGCGGCGTTGGGCGAAGTTCCGGAACCGCTCAGTTTCCTCCGGTCCCGGTTCCTTCCAGGGGGGAAGGTCCAGGGCGTAGTTGTAGAAGGGCTGGGGGTCGTACTCCTCAATTATATTTTTGGTACCTTTGGCATCTTTTAACGCCGCTGGCAGGAGCCGTCCCTCCGCATAGAAGAACCACTCGCCCAGGACGGGAACGGCCCAGTCCCCATCCCGCCATTCCGCTTTCCCTATCCTTTCGGGATAGGCTGCCGCCAGCGCCTTCATCACCTGTTCCGCCCGGCTGCCCTGCTCCTGCCCCGGAAGGGAATCCGCTGCGGGTTCATACGACCCTTCGCTCTCGTGTTCGGCCCCACCCCCGGCAGAACCGGCATGAGGACCGGACGCGGTGTTCTCGGCGGTTCCCAGGGGAAAAAGAAGGCCGACGGCAAGAAACACGAGAGCCGCATTGATTCCGCGAAAAAGGACCTTGATCATAGGGATACATACTAATGGCGGGACCTGGATATGTAAAGCAGGGCTCGCCCGAACCCTCGCGGGGCTCCGCCCCGCGGGGAACAGGAAGAAAGCCCGCAGGGACCGGGCAACGCCCCACGGAGCGCGGGGATATCCCCATATGCGTTTATTTAGGGATGGGATGTAACGGACGAAACAGGGCCGGACGCCTCCGGCGTTTGGAATCGGCGCAGGCTAAAGGAAGCCCTTGCAATGTATGCGCTGAAAACATGAGATGCAACGAA
>JAITLF010000010.1 GCA_031278025.1 Treponema sp. | reverse complement strand
AGCCCTGACGACTTCGGTACGCCCGGCACCAACCAGCCCGGCAAAGCCGATAATTTCCCCCGCGTGAAGGGTAAAATTAATATCACGAAAAACACCGATCCGCTTCAGGTTTTCTACTCTTAGCAATTCTTCCCCGACGGCTGCATCAATCTTTGGATAATCGTTTGACAGTTCCCGGCCGACCATCAGGGAGATAACCTTGTCAATGGTAAGGTTTTTCGCCTCATCACTTCCGACCACTCTTCCGTCTCTGAAGATAGTTATTCAGTCAGCAATTTTGAAAATCTCGTCCGTTTTGTGAGAAATATAGATAATACTTTTGCCCCGTTTTTTCAAGTCCAGGACTTTATCCAAAAGATCATCAGCCCCTTTCTGAGCTATGGAAGAAGTTGGTTCGTCCATAATCAAAATTGAAGAATCTTTATGAATTGCTTTAAGGATCTCCAGCATCTGAATATCGGCGATGCTCAAATACTTCAGTTTGGTCTGAAGCCCATCAACCATTCTGAGATTATCAATAAGTCCTTCGGCCTGTAAGAGCTCTTCGGTTTGTTGATAGATATACTTCCAGTTTACCGTACCGAATTTATTCACCGGCAGATTTCCCAGAAAAAGACTCTCCGCCACGGTCATCTCCGGAACATAGGTACATTCCTGATAGATCATGGCGATCCCCTGATTCCTGGCGTCCACCGGATTTTGGATATGAACCGGCTTGCCTTCAAGGTGAATGTCCCCGGACTCCGCTTTATAGAGGCCATTGATTATCTTCATCAGGGTAGACTTACCCGCACCATTTTCACCGCACAAGGCATGGACTTCTCCCCGCCGAGCTGAAAAGCTAACATTATCCAAAGCTATTACCCCAGGAAAAACTTTAGTAATGTTCTTTAATTCAAGGAAAACATTTTCCGCCATGCCGATCCGCCATTACAAAAATTCGTGCAAACCATTGCCGCATCCTCAAAGAACCTGTACGATTTCGCCATTCATTGTGCAATGATTTTACTGTCAGCGCCAAACTTCATAAATCATTATCTCATGGCAAATTGCGCATGTCAACAAAAATTTGCGCAAAAAAGGCAAAAAAAGAAGTTCGGCTGCAACAGGCTCTTACGATTTATTATTTCCATAGGTTTACATTGGAAGACATATTCTCCGTAAAACCCCGCCACAGATGAGGCTTGTTCCATTAAGATAGATGTCCTTCCCACCCAAGACAGCCGAAGATGCAGGCAAAAGGAACCTCGACCCGCGTGAAATCATGCATTCCTTCATACGACTTACGCAAAATTCCGCAGACACTCCCGAAAAAACAACCGATTAAAATTCAACTATACAAAACGTGAATAATAATTGTATAATTATGCAAGTTTAATACAGCTTCCGGCCTTGATTCGCGTCCGGGAGTCATTTTTTATAAGCAGGAGTAATGTATGTCGAATTTAGCGGGAAAGAAGAAGTTTGCCATGCCCCATGTCTACATTTTATTAGTCGGTATCATCATGATAGTGGCCATCCTGACCTGGGTGCTTCCGGCAGGTGAGTTTGACCGGGCCCAGAACGCCGCAGGCCGGACGGTAGTGGTACCCGGTACGTTTCACACGGTAGAAAAAAGCCCCGTCGGGTTTTTTGAAGCGGTTCAAGCTATCTTCAAAGGCATGGTGGACGCCGCCGATATTGTGTTTTTTATCTTTATCTCTTTTGCTTCTATTAATCTGCTGTTGTCTTCCGGCGCCATTCAGGGACTTGTTTCGGGGCTCTTGAAAGTTCTCAGAGGCAAAGCCCGGGTTGCGATGATCCCTATCTTCCTTATCATCTTCGGTCTCGCGTCGTCTACTATCGGCATGTTCGAGGAATCCCTGCCCTTCATTCCTATCTTCGTGGGTATTGCGATAGCTATGGGTTACGACGCCCTGATAGGCATCGGCATTGTCGCTCTGGGGGTTGGCATGGGCTATTCGGGGGCCGCCATGAATCCCTTTACCGTCGGAGTTGCCCAAGGCATAGCGGAACTTCCCTACCTTTCCGGCGCGTGGTTCAGGATTATTACCCATGTCGGAATGATCATCGTGGCGTCTATATACATGGTCCGATACGCACTGATGATTCAGAAGGACCCTTCAAAGAGCCTGGTAAGGGGAGAAGACTTTAGCAAATTCGCCATGGACGAAAAGTCCCTTGCCCAATACGCCTTCGGGATACGCCAAAAACTGGTCCTGGTGGTTTTCTTCGCGACCCTGGCGATTTTCGTCATTGGCGTCAAGGTATGGGGTTGGTACTTTGGGGAGATCGCCTCAGCCTTCCTGCTCATGTCTATGGTAGTCGCCGTCATCATGGGGTGGACCCCCAACGAATTTATCCGAAAGATCATTGTAGGCCTTCAGGACATTACCGTTGCCTGCCTTATGGTTGGTATAGCTAGAGGCATACGGGTTGTGCTTACCGAAGGCCATATCATTGATACCGTGGTGTACGGCATGTCGGCGCCTCTTTCCCATCTGCCCAAGTGGGTGGCGGGGGAATTGATGCTGGTGTTCCAAACCATGCTCAACTTCCTTATTCCATCGGGATCAGGGCAGGCTGCTACGGTTATGCCGATTATGGCGCCCCTGGCGGATATTTTAGGCGTCAGTCGCCAGGTTGCGGTGCTGGCCTTTCAGTTCGGCGACGGGCTTTCCAACATCCTGTGGCCTACCGCCTTTGCGGTGGTTATGGCCGGCATAGGCGGCATCAAGATAACAAGTTGGTGGAAGTGGCTCGTGCCGCTATTCCTCTGGCTCCTCCTAATCCAGGCTGTCTTCATCGCGGTGGCGATAGGGATTGGCTATTAAGTGGAATTCGATCTGGTAATATCGGGGGCCCGAATCATGGACCCCGAGTCAGGGCGGGATGAGACCGGTAACCTCGGCGTTACGGCGGGCGGTATTGCCGCCGTAAGCCGGGATCCCCTCAAAGCCGCCGAAGAAATTGATGGCCGGGGACTGGTCCTTGCGCCGGGGTTTATCGACCCCCATATCCACGAGGAGTCCATTGAGGGGGAGAAACCGGGGGAATTCCGTTTTCCCCGGCAGACGGCCGCCTGCGCCCTGGCAACCGGCAACACGACTATCCTTGGCGGCAACTGCGGGGAAAGCAATTACCCGGTAGGCAAGTACCGTATCCGTCTTGAAAAAGAGGCCCTCCCTATAAATTGCTTTACCCTGGTTGGCAGTACCATTTTGCGGAGGACCCTCGGCATCGGGGACTACGACGCGGCATCTCCGGCCCAAATCGCGCGGATGAAGGACATGGCCCTGGAAGCTATGGACGAGGGCGCACTGGGGGTATCTATTGGGTTGCAGTACTGTCCCGGAACGGGATTTGCGGAAGTTCTGGCCCTCTGCGAGGCGGTCTGGGAAAGGGGCGCGTTTTTTGCCGTACACATGCGGTACGATACGCCGCCGCGGGCGGTTGAAACCGTGGAAGAGGTGATCGCCGCCGCCCGTGTTACCAGCGCGGCCCTCCAAATCTCCCACTACGCCGCCAATGTTTATGGCGTCTCAGACCATGGAAACAACCTGGAAATTACTTCCCGGCTTATCGAGAATTCGGGGGCCGATATAGGCGCCGATATGTACCCCTATGATACCTGGGCCACCTATATCCGGTCCGCGGTCTTTGACCAGGGGTTTGAAGACTTCAACTTCGACGTCGGGGACCTGGAAATCATTTCCGGCCCGTTTGCAGGCCAGTACTGCACACCGGAGCTTTTCGAAAAACTGCGCCATGCCCCGGCCGATACCAACGTGGCCTGCCATAACGCCATTCCCATAAAGGACATTGAAGCGGTTTACTGCCTCCCCTTTGTCTGCCTGGGAAGCGACACCATCATGTCTATAGGCTCCGGCGGGGTAAAGACAGGCCATCCCCGTGCTGCCGGCAGTCCCGCCCGGTTTCTGAGGGAATTCGTCAGGGAGAAGAAGCTCCTTTCCTTGATGGACGGGTTGCGGAAGCTTACCCTTCTTCCTGCAAACCGCCTGGGCCTTGTGAAAAAAGGCCGCATCCGGGAAGGGTGCGACGCCGACCTGTGCCTCTTTGATCCCGAAACGATAACCGACAATGCCGGCTATGGAATTGAAACCTGCGCACTGCCGCCGGATGGCATAAAAGCCGTAATTTGCGGCGGACGGGTGGTTTACCGCCGGTAAGGATCGGTGTATGGAAATCGTCGTCGCCGATCCGGCGAAAAACATCACGGTTTTTGTGCTTGGCGGAACGGAAGCCCGTGAAAAACGGGCCGAAACCGCCCGCGCTCTTTTGGCGGACCCCCGGTTCAAGGCGGAACAGGTGGGGTTTGTCCTGCCTCCCGTGCCGGCAAACGCGGGAGGCCTTTGGCGTCTTGAAATGATGGGCGGCGAATTCTGCGGCAACGCCGCCCGGAGTTTCGGCCTTTTTATCGCACGGGAAACGGGGAGCCGGGGCCGCGTTCAAGTTCCCATCGAAATTTCCGGCGCGGATACCCCCTTGACCGTTACCGTTGATACGGAGGCGGGCAGGGCGGAAGTCGAGATTCCCAAACCCCTTGCCATGGACCGCCTTGACGCGGGCGGCCCGGAGCGCCTTCCCCTCGTCATCTTTGACGGCATCGTTCACGCCATTGCCCCGGATATCAGCGCCGAAGAAACGGCGTTTCGCCGTATACAAACCGCGGTTGAAACCCGTTGCCGGGATCTGGCCGGCACGAAGCTGAAGAGCCGTCCCTCCGCTATAGGGGTGATGTTCTTCGATACGGCCCGCCGCTTCATGACGCCGGCAGTGTACGTTGCCGCCACGGACTCCCTGGTTTTTGAGTCAAGCTGCGGTTCCGGGTCCGCCGCCCTTGCTGCCTGGGAAACCCGCGGCGCCGCCGACGGCGAATGCCGCCTGGAGGTGAGGCAGCCCGGCGGCGTTATCGAAGCCGGGGTTTGCAGGAAGAACGGGGAGATTTCCCGCCTCTCTATCGGGGGGCCGGTGAGGTTGAGCGGGAAAATACCGGTATAACCGGGAATCCTGCCGAAGCCTTTAGCCGGTTTCCCGGCGCTTTCCTATTATTGAAGAAGCCGCCACCGCCGCTACGATGATGCCGCCTCCTGCAATGGCCGAGGTTGCGGGCGTCTCCCCGGTAACCAGGAGTACCCACAGCGGGTTCAGGACCGGCTCTATCATGGCGGTGAGCATGGCCTGAATAGCGGGAACCCGTTTTATGCCGTAGGCAAAGAGCAGGGAAGCCAAGCCAATCTGGAAGACGCCCATAAACGCGGCGGCCAGGAGGGTGCCTGGATTCACGGTGGGGGGATAGAAAAAAAAGAACGGAACGCTGAACGCGGCGGTAATGATATGGGCGAGGAGCATGGCGTCTGCGGGATCCCCGTCTTTCATCATACGTAAAAAGACGGAATTGAGCCCAAAGCAGACGCCGGATAAGACGGCGATACCGTCCCCCAGGAAGCTGCGGGGCAACATGCCGCCGCTGCCGCCTGCCAGCACCAAACTATCTTTGAAGAAGAAGGCCATCCCCCCCATGACCAGGACCAAGGCGCCCCAGTGTTCCCATTGGGGCTTCTCGTGGATGAGCAGCCAGCCGAACATGGCCGCCCAGATGGGAGCGCTGTACTGGAGCAGGATGGCGTTTGCCGGCGCGGTTAGTTTATTGGCGATCACGAAGAGGAGCATTGTGGCGGCGTAGGCGCACCCCCCGGCGCAAATAGAGAGCGGCGGGGTTTTGGCCGTAACCCTGCGGGGTTTGAGGAACTTAACGGCAGCTAAAACCAGGGCGGCCAGAGAACTCCGCGCTCCGGCAATCAGGATGGGATGCCAGTCCAGCAGTTTGATGCATAAGCCGCTGGTACTCCAAAGGATGGCACCTAAAAAAATCGCCCCCTGGCCCAGATGCCGGGAGCTTTTATCGATAGTTGGGAGATGCCTCATAGGGGTAGTATCATAGCTTCCTTTTTATTCCTGGGCAAGAAGAACACATCTTAGCCGCAGGGCGGGCGCATTAAAAAAAGAATACCCCCGCCGGGGGCGCCGGTGTTGCCGGACCCGAGTTTTTCGATCAGAAACCCGGGTTTGCGCAGCGCAAAAACACTTTTCCCCAGCGCAAAAACACTTTTGTGCAGCGCAAAAACACTTTTCCGTAGCGCAAAAATACTTTTCCGCAACGCAAAAACACTTTTGTGTAGCGCAAAAACACTTTTCCGTAGCGCAAAAACACTTTTCCCCAGCGCAAAAATACTTTTCCGCAGCGCAAAAATACTTTTCCGCAGCGCAAAAGCACTTTTGTGCAGCGCAAAAACTCTTTTCCGCAGCGCAAAAACACTTTTCCCCAGCGCAAAAACATTTTTCCACAGCGCAAAAACATTTTTGCGGCGCAAAAACCCAGGTTTACACGCCCCAGGCCCCGCCCTGGACGGCAGCGGCGGTTCCAACCCTCAAAGAG
>JAITLF010000065.1 GCA_031278025.1 Treponema sp. | reverse complement strand
CGGGGGATCATCCTGAACGAGCTGGGGGAGGCCGCGCCGGTATACTACGGCGGCCTTGCCCAGAAAAAACGGAACGAGCTGATCGACCGCTTCCAGACCGATCCCGCCTGCCGGATACTTCTGGTGAGCCTGCGGGCCGGGGGCCTGGGGCTGAACCTTACCGCGGCAAGCCGGGTAATCCACTACGATCTCTGGTACAACCCCGCCGTGGAAAACCAGGCCACCGACCGGGCCTTCAGGATAGGCCAGACGCGAAACGTCTTTGTTCATCGGTTCATCACCAGGAACAGCTTCGAGGAAAAAATAGACGCCATGCTGCAAAGCAAACGGGAACTTGCGGAGATGACCGTCTCCTCCGGGGAATCCTGGCTTGCCCGCATGAGCCACGACGAGCTGCGCGCGCTTTTCAACCGGTAGACGGCAGACGGAATTTGGGCGCATCCCCGCCTGCGGCGGGGACCGGGCTATCCGGGGCTCCGCGCTTCCGCGCTCCGGCCCCGCCTGCGGCGGGTCTGCTTCGCACCCCTCCTATCCCTTGCGCATCCTGAAGGCCTGCCCCGGCCCGTATTGCCGGTCTTTACGCGCCGGCGGCTTTAGCCGCTGCCTCGATTACGTGCCGGATGGTTACGCAGGTGGTAACCGCGCCCACGCCGCCGGGCACCGGGGTAATGGCCTTGACAACAGGCTCCGCTTCGGCGAACTTTACGTCCCCGCAGAGACCCCCGTCTGCCTTTACATGGATGCCTACGTCGATCACCGTCTGGCCTTCCCTGAAGTATTCGCCGGTTACGGTCTCGGCCTTTCCGGCGGCGACAATGACGATCTCTCCCTCCCGCACTACGGAGGGCAGGTCCTTTGTTTTGGTGTGGCAGATAGTAACCGTGGCGTTTTTGTGCATCAGCATCATCGCTACGGGCCGGCCGATTACCAGGCTGCGGCCGACAACGGTAACCCGCCTGCCCGCGGGATCGATGCCGTAGTGGGCGAGGATCGCCATGCAGGCCTCGGCGGTGCAGGGGGGGAAGCCCAGGCTGATGTTGGCGAACACCCCGGCCAATGATCCGTCGGTGATGCCGTCTATGTCCTTTTCGGGCAGCAGCGCCGCGCGGATCGCGTTGTCGTCGATGTGTTTGGGCAGGGGCCGGAAAAGAAGTACCCCGTGAACATTCTTGTCGACGTTCACCTCGTGAATGACATCGAGGAGCTTCTCCTGAGCCGCATCCGCCGGTAGTACATATTGTTTTACGGCAACACCCACGGAATCGCAGCGTTTCTTCGCGCCCTTTTCGTAGGAAATATCGTCGTCCCTTTCACCGAGACGGATTATCCCCAGAGTAGGGGTAACGCCTTTAGCCTTGAGAGCCTCCACATCCTTCTTCATGGTTTCCGCCAAAGCGTCAACCACTTCTTTTCCCTTTAGTATCTGTGCCATACGGCCTCCTTTACCTGAGCTGCGCCTTTACCCCGGCGAAAATAACGTCGGCCTTTGCCTCGTATTCGGCAAGCAGCCGGTCGGCGTCGGCGTTAAGCTTTTCCGCATAGGCGCGGTCCTTCATCGCCTTGGTGTTGATAAAGACGTTGAGGCTTGCGCCGATGAGGGCTGCCTTGCAGAAGGTTACGCCCACCCCGGCATCGCTTATGGCAAGTTTCGAACCTTTCGCCGCGAAGCCTTCGATAATGTCGATGGCCTCGGCGCATCGTTTCATAATCTCAAAGGGTGTGGCCGCGGCGTCGCGCAGGGCCGCTTCCATTACACGGTCCTTTTCCGCCTGCTGTTCCGGCGTGTCTTTGGGCAGGCCGTAGGCCCTGGCCAGGGGAGCGAAATCTTCGGCGTCCCTGTCGATGAGATTGAGCAGCGCGTCCTGCAGTTCGCCGGACTTTTTTTTCAGCTCGACAATTTCGGCTTCCACACCGGCGTACTTTTTCTTGCCGACAGTAAGGCTGCCGACCATGTTTCCCAGCGCCGTGCCAATCGCGCCGGTTAGCGCGGAAGCGCCGCCTCCGCCGGGTACCGGCTCTTTGGAGGCAAGGACGCTGATAAAGTCGGGAATGGTTTTAGTTGAAATGGACATTGCGTTTCCTTAAAAATACGCCGGTTTATGTTCAATTAAACATAAGCGCGCATAAACCGGCGCTATGCCGCTGTTTTAGAACAACCCGCTGATCTTTCCGGTATTGTCCACGTCTATCTTCTCGGCCGCGGGAACGGGCGGAAGGCCGGGCATGGTCATGATTTCGCCGGTAAGCGCCACGATAAAGCCCGCGCCGGCGGAAACCTTGACTTTGCGGACCGTAAGACGCCAGTCCTGAGGAGCGCCGAGTTTTGCCGGATCATCGGTAAAACTGTATTGGGTCTTTGCCATGCAGACGGGAATATTGCCGTAGCCGAGTTTTTCAAGCTGGGCAATTTCCTTCTGCGCTTCGGGAAGAATGTCTATGTCCCGGGCGTGGTAGATGCGTTTCGCGACAGCCTCGATCTTGTCCGCGATACCGCCGGAAAGTTCATAGCTGAATTTAAAGTTGGACTTCTGTTCGCACAGTTCGATAACCTTTTCCGCCAGGGCCTTTCCGCCTTCGCCGCCCTTTGCCCACACTTCCGAAAGAACTACGTTGACACCCTTCTCCTTGCACAGTTTTTCTACCAGATCAAGCTCCGCCTTTGTGTCTGTGGGGAAGGCGTTGATGGCGACTACCGCCGGAAGGCCGTAAACGCCGGTAATGTTATCAATGTGCTGGAGCAGATTCGGGAGGCCCGCTTCCAGGGCCGCGAGGTTTTCCTTGTTGAGTTCGGCCTTGGGAATGCCGCCGTGACTCTTGAGCGCCCGCACGGTCGCCACAATTACCACCGCCGACGGGTTAAGCCCGGCAAGGCGGCACTTGATGTCCAGAAATTTTTCCGCGCCCAGATCCGCGCCGAAGCCGGCTTCGGTAATCGCGTATTCGCCGAGCTTGAGGGCAAGCCGGGTCGCCATAACCGAATTACAGCCGTGGGCAATATTGGCAAAGGGGCCGCCGTGTACAAAGGCCGGGGTACCTTCCAGCGTCTGCACCAGATTCGGCTTCAGCGCGTCCTTGAGCAGCGCGGCCATGGCGCCGTGGGCGTTAAGCTGGCCCGCGGTAACGGGCTGATCGCCGCCCGTGCTCTGCTTCCCGTAGGTATAACCCACAACGATCCTCGAGAGCCGCGCCTTAAGATCGTCGATACTGGAGGCAAGGCAGAGAATAGCCATAATTTCGCTGGCGACGGTAATGTCGTAACCGTCTTCCCGGGGAGTACCGTTGGCCCGGCCGCCCAGACCGTCTATCACAAAGCGGAGCTGCCGGTCGTTCATGTCGACACAGCGGCGCCAGGTAATTTTTTTTGGATTAATGTTGAGTTTGTTATCCTGGAAGATGTGGTTGTCTATCATGGCCGCCAGGAGGTTGTTCGCCGCACCGATGGCGTGGAAGTCGCCGGTAAAGTGCAGGTTGATGTCTTCCATGGGGATAACCTGCGCCCAGCCGCCGCCGGCCGCGCCGCCCTTTACGCCGAATACCGGCCCAAGGGAAGGTTCGCGCAGGGCAACGATAACCTTCTTGCCCAGAAGTTTCAGTCCGTCCGCCAAACCGACGGTAGTTGTGGTTTTCCCCTCACCCGCGGGGGTGGGGTTAATGGCGGTAACAAGAATGAGTTTTCCGTCCTTGTCGTCTTTGTGGTCGATCAAATAATTATAATCGACTTTGGCCTTGTAATTGCCGTACTGTTCAAGGTA
>JAITLF010000056.1 GCA_031278025.1 Treponema sp. | reverse complement strand
CCCCAATGGGTCAGCAGGTGCAGGGCGTATTTCCGGCTATAGCCGGCAGCCGCAACAAACTCGTCCAGGATTTTGGTCTTCATTTTCCTGCTTGCCTGCCGGTAGCGGGGAGCCTGCTTCCCGGTTGATGCCTTTTTCTCGCTCAAAAGTAACCCCATATTGCCCTCCGATTCCTCCATCAGAGGAGTTTATTAGGGTTAGAATTTTATTTTGAGGCATGCCTTTTTTGGGGTTGGATTTTATATGAGGCAATGCGAGGGCTTGCGGAAACCTCTGTTTTTGTAGTAAATTCATCAGGAGAGTCTATTTTAATAAAATGAGGTCCTGGGGGAGTGATATGGCTAATCAAAACCAATTAGTTACTTTTCAACTTGGGGAAGAGCTGTACGGTGTTAACATTATGGATGTCAAAGAGATAGTTCGGGTGCAGGCTATTCGGGCAATTCCTAATGCCCCTGGATACGTTGAGGGTATTTTCAATCTTAGAAGTGAAATTATCCCGATTATCAATTTACATAAACGATTTCATCTCAGAAAAATATCTCATTCTGAAGAAGACGACCTTCTGTCGGGATTTATCATCATTGATATTGATGGAATGAAGTTAGGGGTGATCATAGACCGAGTTTCCCGGGTGGTGGCTATTGCTAATGAGGATATTCAGCCGCCGCCTCAGATGCTGACCGGGATAGGAGCGGAGTACATCCAGGGAGTGGTACGCCAGGAGCATGGGTATCTTATCATCTTGGATATACGGGATCTTTTTAATCCTAAAGAATTGCAGAAGATTGCCGATTTGCGGCGGTAAATCCTTGATTCCGTAAGGTTAGGTATACATGAAAATCGAAATCTATTCTCCGACTATCCGAAGGAAGGAGATGGATGCTGTTTTGACGGCTCTGGTGGAAGATAAGGTAGGACCGGGGGAACAGGCGAGGCTCTTGATTCAGATTGCCAAGGAACAACTCCAATTTGATTTTTGTCTTGCCCTGCGGAGTCCGACATTTGCGCTTTACAAGGCCTTGCGCGTTTTGAGCCTGGAGGAAGGTCAGGGGGTGGTGATTTCCGCTCTTTCTCCTCGGTATTACGGGGAAATCATCCGGGAACTGCGGCTTAAACCAGTGTATTGCGATGTGGCTCCCGGTACAGCCGGGATGAGCCTGGAAACCCTTCAGTCGGCTCTTGCCCGGGAAGGGAAGGGGTCGACGGCCCGGTGTATCGTGGTGAATCATACGTTGGGGTATGTGCCGGATATGACGGTTATAGGCGGGGTAGTGCTTCCGGTCATTGAGGACTGTTCCCAGAGTTACGGTACGCTGATGGGAGAGACTCCTGCGGGGTCTTTCGGGGTGTTTACGATTCTGGGCCTTGAGGAACGGGACATGCTTACCGCTGGGGGCGGCGCCCTTCTCTACGCAGTTAACCGCCGGGATGCCGGGGCTTTGCGGGGGATTACGCCCCTAAGTGAAGACAGCCTTCCAGACATGAACGCCGCCATGGCGGTGATTCAGTTTCGGGAAGCGGCCCGGAACATGGAAAAACGCCGGGAAATCGCCGCCGCTTATACTCAGGCGGCTTTGCGTACCCGACATAACCGGTTTGTCCAACAGGGCGAGTGGGATTACAACAACTACGCTTTTCCCCTGATTCTTGAAACGGGGATGAAGGATGTTAAAACCTATGCCAGGCGGATGGAAATCGCGGTGGAAAACGCTTTTGTGGATACCCTTGCGGGTTCCGGAGAGGTTCCGCCCGGTCTTTGTCCCGAAGCCTATTCCCTTTCTTTAAGAACGGCGCTTTTTCCCTTGTATCCAAGGCTTGGGGTAGCGGAGACCAAAAAGGTTGCTAAACTTATCATGACTCTTCCGTAAGGGGGATATTCCGAGATGGCCGAGGTAAAACGGGTTTTACTGTTTGTCAATTTCCACAAAGCCGGTGCGCTGGTGCTGGCGGACGAAATAAAAGAGGAACTCGGACGTTTGAGGATAGAGTCGGTGGTGTATCGTTTTGAGGATAGGGCGGATTTGTCGCCGAGAAGCGGTTTCGATATAGCCGTGAGCCTGGGGGGGGATGGTACGGTACTGTATACCGCCAGAGTTGTTTCTCCTCACGATATTCCTATCCTGCCCATTAACCTCGGTACTTTGGGGTTTATCGCGGCGGTACGCCCCGATGAATGGCTTGTGGTGTTTCGGAAGTGGCTTGCGGGAACCGTCTGCGTTTCCCGGCGGCTCATGCTGGATTTGACTGTGGAGCGCCGGGGTAAAACCACGATCCGGGCTGTCTGCCTGAATGACGCGGTTATTTCTTCGTCGGGGATAGCCAAGATAGTCCGCCTTACGGTTTCGGCGGATACCGGCGGCGGAGACGGGAGCGGCTGTGGGGGGCTTATGCGCCTGGGACATTACCGGTCGGACGGCCTCATCGTCGCTACGCCTACAGGATCCACCGCCTATTCGGTGGCCGCCGGGGGGCCTATCGTAGACCCGGAGATTGAAGCAGTCATCATCAATCCTATCTGTCCCTTTACTCTGTCGAACCGCCCTATTGTGGTTCCCGCCCACGAGACGGTGATTGTGGAGGTAGAGGCGGAGCAGCGGAGCGGTGTACTCCTTACCGTAGATGGCCAGACGAGCGAGCTTCTGGAACCGGAGGACCGTATCCTTATACGCAACGCTCCCTTCCGTACCCGGCTCATCGCTTCGGGGCGGAAGGCTTTTTACACGGCTCTGAGGACAAAACTGAACTGGTCCGGAGCTTCGGGGGAATATCTTTCCGGTTCCTGGGATATATCCCATGGGGGTAACCATGCTTGAAGAACTTACGGTTCGTAATTTCGCCCTGATAGACAGCCTTGTCCTTTCTTTTGAGGGGGGATTCAACATCCTGACCGGTGAGACCGGGGCGGGGAAGTCTATCATCGTGGGTTCTTTGAGTTTTTTGCTCGGGGCTAAGGCGGGCGCAGAGGTGATTCGTACCGGGGTCGAGGAGGCCAGCGTTTCCGCTGTGGTTTCCCTGGGGCGGCGGAGCGCCGACGCGGAAGCCTGGCTTGCCGCCCGGGACATCCCGGTTGAAGATGGCAGGATCATTGTCAGGCGTACTATCAAGAGTACCGGAAGGGGCGGAATATACCTTCAGAACACGCCGATTACCCGGAACGATCTTGAGGAATTCATGGCCTTTCTCTGTGATCTTCACGGTCAGCATGCCCACGAATCTCTCATGCGGAAGGAAAACCACCGTCGTTACCTGGACCGGTTCGCAGGGCTTGAAAGCGAGGCGGCAGAATTCAACCGGCTGTTTCTGATCCTGGCGGATAGGAAGAAGGCATTTGAGGCTTCGGTGAGTTCCGAGCGGGACCGGGAGACGAGGCTTGAGGTTCTCACCTACGCGGTGGAGGAGATCGCCGCCGCTGCCCCGGTAAGCGGGGAAAGCCGGGACTTGGAGGCCGAAGCCGTCCGACTCGGTTCCTTTGAGCGGCTTGCCGCCCAGGTGAATGGGGCCGCGTCCGTCCTTTTTGAGGAGGAAGTCTCGGTGTTGAGCCTGGCCCGCCGGGCCCGTTCCGCCCTGGAGAGCGCCGCCGTCATAGACGCAGGGGGGCTTGCGGCCATACGGCAGCGTATGGAGGACCTTTACTACGAGGCGGAGGATCTTGTTGAAGAATTCCGTTCTTATAAGGACAGCCTTAACTCTGACCCGGAACGTCTTGAGGAAGTGGAGGCGCGGCTGGCCTTGCTCTACCGGCTGAAAAAGAAGTACGCACAAGTCGCGCTGGGGACTGCATTGGACGAAGATGCGATTCTGGCTTATAAGGTGGCCGCAGAGGCGGAGATCGAAGCCCTTTCGGGGGCGGAGGAAAACCGGGACAAGCTTAAGGCCGAGATTGGGGCGCTGGAAAAAGAAATCGCCGCCCGTGCTGCGGCTTTAAGCGTAAAGCGGGCCGCCGCTTCGGTCAGGCTGGGAAAGGGGATCACTGCCATCATCGCAAGGCTGGGTATGCCCAATGCCAAATTTTCGGCGGCCTTGACAGCGAAGGGGAAAAATCAGGAAACCGGGGCGTTGATCATAGGCCCTTGGGGTGCGGACGACGTGGAGTTCCTCATCTCCGCCAACGCTGGGGAGCCTTTGAAGGAGTTGTCCAGGATAGCTTCCGGTGGGGAGCTTTCCCGGGTGATGCTGGCTATCAAGACCATCCTTGCCGGCGCGGACAGCCTGGAAGAGAACGGCTCTAGAAATGACGTTTCAGAAAACGAGGTTTTTGACTCTTCTCCGGAAACCCTTATCTTTGACGAGATAGACACGGGGATAGGCGGCGAGGTTGCCCTTGCGGTAGGGGACTATCTTGCGAGGATAGGGGTGGTAAAGCAGATCTTCTGCGTTACTCATCTTGCCAGTATCGCCGTTCGTGCCGATAATCATTTCAAAGTGGAAAAACACAGCGAAGGTGGAAGGACGGCAACGACCGTTTCCGTTTTGCGCGGAGACGCGAGGCGGGAAGAGATCGCCCGTATGCTGGCGGGAGATTCCGGGGGCGAGGCGGCTTTGGCCCATGCGGGGGTTCTTCTTTCGAAATACAAGCGGAGTTTACATGGCTAAGGTTTCCGATCAAGAACGTCAATTCTATTTTGAAAAGCTTGCGCCTTACCGGGTAGTGATAGATGCGGTTCTGGCACGGGAAAAGAAGCAGTTACTCATCATTCAGCAAAATCCCGTGAACGTAGCGTTTAAGCGGCTTGCCCTGGCGGACGATATGCTTAGCTTGGCCTCGTATTACATCATGTTGAATGGGCTTTCGTTAGTCGTCTTAAAGAGCAAAAATGAAGAGGCCCTGAACGATGCTAGAAAGAGTTTGTATAAAAGCATCTTTTACCTGGAACAGGTGGTTACCGGCCTTGTGGACGTGGGGTTTTCCGAATACGAAGACAAGACGGCGGAGATAGTCTCTATGGAGTCATCTCAGCGTTACTTCCTGGTCCGGAAGCTGGGTCTTGCCATTCAGCTTCTGGAAAATGCCTATGGGGACAATACGAAATGGAAGTGGTCGTTTGTGGAGCTTGAAGGCTCTCTTGCGGCGGTGGCGAAGAACATCCTGGATATGAAAACGATTGTGGCAAATACGGATCCCTGTTCCCCCGACTATCAGCCTACCACGTACCATGTACGGCTCGTGCGGAGGCTCCTTTCCCAGGCGGCGGATCGTTACCGGGAAAAGTACGAGTTGTCCACCAGCCAGATCGATGATTTCCGTCAGGGGATCAATTTTCTCGGCGCGCTTAGACGCCTCCTTATGGTGATGGGCGACCACGAGGAAGCTGAAGCGGTACGGAAAAAAATTGACGTCTGGAATTCTAAATTAGAAGCCGATATTAGAACGCAACAGGAAATCCTTCAGAAGAACGAATAAGATGCGCAAAGTATCCCTTCTGGTCTTCAAGAGCGTACTGCCCTATTTATATCACTACCGCCGTCAATACCTGGGAGGGTTTTTGTGTCTTCTTGTTATAGACGCCGCCCAGTTGGCCATTCCCCAATTCACTCGCCGGGCCATAGACCTCATCTCCCAGGGGGATTTTCAGTGGTCCCAGGTAGGGTTGCTCGCCCTGGCCATGTCGGGGAGCATGGCCGTCATCTCACTAGGCCGCTTCCTGTGGCGCTACTTTATTCACGGTTCTTCCCGGCGTATTGAGGCGGAGATGCGGAGCCGGCTTTTCGGCCATCTCCTGACCCTGTCCTATGATTTTTATCAGGAGAACAAGATAGGGGACCTCATGGCCCGGGCTGCCAATGACATAGGGCAGGTCCGTATGGCCATAGGCTGGGGCCTTGTGGCCCTGGTTGACGGTACCGTCATGGCGGCAGGCATCCTCATCATCACCTTCGTTCAGGATGCCCAAACCGCCCTCTTCGCGATCCTCCCCCTGCCCCCTATCACCATGCTCATCCTCCTCTTTGGCCGGGTTATAGGGAAACGCTTTCGCCGGGCCAATGAAACCTACTCTGCCATGAGCGATACGGTCCAGGAAACCTTCGCGGGGATTCGGGTGGTCAAGTCCTTTGTCAAGGAATGGTGGTTCATCAAGAAATTTGCCGGCACTAACGAGGATTACCAGGCGGCCAACATGGCCCTGGTCAAACTGTACGGAGTCTTCTTCCCGCTCATCTCCTTTCTTTCGGGCCTTACGTCCCTGATACTGATTTTGATCGGAGGTATACGGGTGATTGAGGGGGCCATGAGTCCTGGAGACTTGGTTGCTTTGTTTTCCTATTTCCAGATGCTGATTTGGCCCCTTATGGGGGCGGGTTTCATGGTGAACATGATACAGCGGGGCGCCGCGAGCCTTGTGCGGATAAACGAGGTGATGGAACGCAAGCCTTCCATTGTGTCCCCCGCCGCGCCGGTCCGCCCCCAGCCTGACGCTTCGGTTCCCCTGGTAGAAATACGGAACCTCAGTTTTAACTATCCGGGCGGCGGAGAAACCGGCGGGGATACGCTTGAGGACATCAGCCTGGCTATCATGCCGGGGGCGGTGGTGGGGATACTGGGCCGTACCGGTTCGGGGAAATCGACCCTGATTAAGACATTGACCCGCATGGTGGACCCGCCGCCTGGAACGGTCCTGGTCAAGGGCGTCCCGGTGGGGGACTGGGATCTTGCGGAGCTTCGCGCGCTTTTCGGCGTAACCCCTCAGGACAGCTACCTTTTTTCCCATTCGATTAAATACAATATCCGCTACGGCCTTGCCGCCCTTAAGGGGCCTCATCATGCGGAAAATCAGGGGGAGGACGCGCGTGTGTCCTGGGCGGCGGGGCTTTCGGCCATAGACCAGGACCTGGGTTCCTTTGCCGCGGGCTGGGATACCCTGATAGGCGAACGGGGGCTTACCCTTTCCGGGGGGCAGAAACAGCGGGTCGCCATTTCCCGCGCGGCGATAGGGTCTCCGGAGATCCTCATCCTGGATGATTCCCTTTCCGCCGTGGACGCGGAGACCGAGAAGCGGGTCCTCTCTTCCCTGCTCGCGGAACGCCGGGGCAAGACCACTATCATCATTTCTCACCGGGTGTCTACCTTGCGGAATGCGGACCTGGTGGTGGTTCTGGACAAGGGCCGGATCTCCGAATCCGGGAGCCCGCGGGAACTTGCCGCCCTGGGGGGGTTCTACGCCAGGATGGCCGCTTTGCAGCAGCTTGAGCAGGCGGGAGGCGGCGGTGTCTGAGTACTTTGAAACCGAAGACGTGGTAAAAGGCTACGACAGCCGTATTGTTAAGCGTATCCTTTCATATATAAAGCCCTACAAGCTCCTGCTGGCCGTCATGCTTGTTACCCTGGCGCTTTCCACGGCGGGGGAACTCCTGGTCCCGGTGATACAGCAGCGGGTGATAGACGGGGCCATCTTGTCCCGGACGCTGGCCCTGAAAATACCGGAGCCGGTTTCCGGTGCCGGCGCGGGGGAAGCCGCGCAGTCTGCAGACGCTGCGCTGTCTGCAGACGCTGCGCTGTCTGTAGAAACCCAGGCGGCCCTAAGGCGGCTTTTGGCGCTGGAACGGGGCCTCTTTGCCGGGGGGATGTTCTTCGTGTCCCAGGGGCCGGATACCCGGCTTTCTGGAAAGACGGAGCGGGAGCTTTTGGCGGAGGGGATCCTTGCCGGTGAAG
This sequence comes from Treponema sp., assembly GCA_031278025.1. The sequence goes on along the minus strand of JAITLF010000056.1, from coordinate 12,584 downwards.
GGTGGTACGCGTTTCCCTATGGGCAGGATGATCCCGCCCGTGCCGTCATGGAAGCGCATCCTGAGATTTTCCTGAGGGACCAAAACGCCGCCGCCATCAGGACCGCCGATCTCTACGCCCTCTCCCTGGGCGAAATCAGGAGCGTCCGGGGGCGGGATTTGGCCTATCTTCGGCACATAGCCCTGCTGCTCCTTTTGGTTTTGGCCCTGGTCCTCGTTTGCACCGTTATCCAGACCTGCATTGCCACCCTTATCGGCCAGCGGGTGATGAAGGATATACGCCTTGAGCTTTTCAGGAAAACCGCGTCCCAATCCACGCAGTTTCTTTCCCGCCATCCGGTGGGCCGTATTGTAACCCGCCTGACCGGGGACGTGGAGACCATCAACGAATTCTTTACCTCCGTCCTCGTGGCCTTTCTCAAAGATTTTTCGGTGATGGCCGGGGTACTCGTTACCCTCTTCCTCCTTTCGCCGCGCCTGGCCCTGGTGGTTTTCTGCACCCTGCCGCCGGTCCTGGCGGTTACCTCGGTAAGCCGCCGCAAGGCACGGGACGCCTTTAGAAACCAGCGGACCGCTTCGTCCCGGGTGAATTCCTATCTTTCCGAGCACCTTTCCGGCGTGCAGGTCGTCCAGCTCTTCCGGGGCGAGAAAAAGAGCCGCCAGGAATTCGGGGACCGGAATACGGAACTGCTCGACGCCAACCTCCAGGAGATGCGGGTCTTTGCCACCTTCAGGCCCATCGTCGAGTGGCTTGCCGTCTTTACCACGGCCGCCGTCATTGCCGTGGGGGCCAGCCTGGTCTTAAACCTCTCCCTTTCGTTAGGGGTGCTCATCGCCTTCATCAACCTCATCGGGATGTTCTACGGCCCGGTAACGGACATTGCGGAAAAGTATACCCTCCTCCAGTCCGCAATGGCCGGGGGCGAGCGGGTCTTCGCCCTGCTGGATACCGACGAGCGGATCCCCGATACGGGGAAACACGCCGTTACGGGTGCGGTGAGGGGCCATATTGAATTTGAAGGCGTCCGTTTTTCCTATGCCGGCGGGGAGGAGGTTCTGAAGGGGCTTTCTTTTACGGTGAAACCCGGGGAAATGGCCGCCATTGTGGGCTATACCGGGGCGGGGAAGACGACCATCACCAATGTGCTTGCCCGGCTGTGGGACATAGACCGCGGGATCATCCGTCTTGACGGCATCCCCATTCAGGATATTCCCCTGGAAGAACTGCGCCGGTCGGCGCTGCCGGTGCTGCAGGACGTGTTTTTGTTTGCCGGCACGGTGGCGGAGAACATCAGCCTGGGCCTTCCCCTGACCGCTTCTCAAATTGAGGAGGCCGCCCGTGCGGTTCACGCCCATGAGTTTATCTCCCGCCTTCCGGAGGGCTACAAGACCCGCCTCTCGGAAGGGGCGGCCAACATCTCTTCCGGGCAGCGGCAGCTCATCAGCTTTGCCCGCGTCATTGCCCATAACCCGGCCATCGTCATCCTGGACGAGGCCACCAGTTCCGTGGACACCGAGACCGAACACCTGATACAACTGGGCATACAGCGGGTTCTGGCCGGGCGGACCTCCCTGGTCATCGCCCACCGGCTCTCCACCATACGCCACGCGGACCGCATCCTGGTTCTTTCCGGGGGCCGCCTGGCCGAGGAAGGCCGCCACGGCGAGCTGATACGCCGGGGGGGGCTTTACGCGGGGCTTTACCGGCTGCAATACGAAGGCGGGCCGCTCTAGGACGCGCGGGCGGCCCGGACGCCCCGTTTTTCATGCCCCGGCCCGCCGCATCCGTCCCGAAAGATTTTTCCCGGTACGCACGCTCCCCGGAAGCCCCCCGGCTATCACGCGCCGTTATCCGTCCCGGAACTCGTGCGGACACACCCCCCGCTCCCCATCCTCACCCCGCGCTTTGGCAAATTGCGCAGCACCCTCCGGCGGCTGGGCTTCAATCTATAGCGGTTAGACTTGAGTCCGCGGGGATTAGACTTGAGTCCGCGGGGATTAGACTTGAGTCTGTAGGGATTAGACTTGAGTCTGCGGGGATTAGACTTGAGTCTGCGGGGACTAGACTTGAGTCTGCGGCGGCGGGGCTTCAATCTCCCTGAAATACGCAGGCGGTTCGTGTTTGCCGGGTATCCGCGGCCGCCTCCGGATGTCTTTTTAAGAAAACGTTTGCAATATACAGCCAGGTGCGGTATACTGCTCCTGTGCGATACTGCCAGAAGGCAGCATAACTTATGAGGAGGATTTTTATGAAAAGAATGGTGTGTGCAATCGCCGCGGGCTTGTTGGTTACGGCAGGGCTTTTTGTCGCCGGCTGCGGGCAGCAGGGCGGCAAGCCTTTGGTGGGGTATGTGTGTAACAACTTCAACGATACCTTCCAGGGGTACATCATGAACGAATTTAAGGGGTATTTCGCGGACAAGCCTGAATTTACCCTTGAATTCCAGGACGCCCAGGAAGACGTGGTTAAACAGCAGGATCAGGTGAACAACCTCATCTCCAAAGGGGCCAAAGCCCTGGTGGTGGTGCCGGTCAATACCAGCGCCATGGCGCCTATTACCCGTGCGGCTCAGGAGGCGAAGATTCCGCTCGTGTACGTCAACCGGAATCCCTTTGGAGACGGCAGCCTTCCGGCGAATGTTTTTTACGTCGGCTCCCAGGAGATTGTGGCGGGGACTTTGCAGATGGAAGCTATGGGCAAGCTGCTGAACGGCCAGGGCGGGGTGTGTATCCTGATGGGCAAGCTGGACAACGAAGGGGCCATCTTCAGGACCCAGGGAAACGAGGACACCATTACGGCCAAATTCCCCAATATCCGGGTGCTGGCCAAAGAAACCGGCAACTGGCAGCGGGATCAGGGCATGAGCCTGGCCGAAAACTGGATTACCACCTATGGGGACGGCCTTAAAGGCATTTTGGGAAACAATGACGAAATGGCCTTAGGCGCCGTGGAAGCCCTCCGCGCCGCCGGGCGTTCCGATGTGTTCGTCATGGGTGTTGACGCCATTCCCGACGCCCTTGCGGCGGTGGAGAACGGCGGCCTTGCCGCTACGGTTCTCCAGGATGCGAAGGGGCAGGGCAGGGGGGCCGGCGAATCCGTTCAGAAAGCCCTCACCGGGCAATCCCAGGATTCCGTCAAATGGGTCCCCTTTGTGCTTGTGGACAAAAGCAATTTGGCCCAATACAAGTAAGCGGAACTAACGTTGTACGGGGAATCCGGGGAACCGGGCGGAAATAAAAGCGCACCGCGGGTGTTTCCGCCCGGTTCCGTCAGGGATTCCCTTTTTTTAGGAGACATGCGGGTGAATGATGAATATCTGCTTGAAATGAAGCAAATCGTAAAAACTTTTCCCGGCGTCAAGGCATTGCGGGGTGTGGACCTTAAGGTACGGCCTGGGGAGATTCATGCGTTGATAGGGGAAAACGGCGCCGGCAAATCAACCCTGATGAAGTGTATAGCCGGCATTTACCGTCCTACAAGCGGGGAAATTTTTTTTGACGGGCAGGTCCGCCTTCTCTACGGCCCTTCCGAGGCGCTCCGGCTGGGGATCTCCATGATTCATCAGGAATTGAGCCCGGTATTGTACCGCCCCATCATGGAGAATATCTGGCTGGGGCGGGAGCCCCTTAACCGGTTCGGCTTGATCGATCACAAAAAGATGTACGAGATGACCAAAGAGGTGCTCAAAGATATCGAACTGCGGGAAGATCCCGCCGCGCTGATGTCAACCTTAACGGTGGCGAAGATGCAGATGGTGGAGATAGCCAAGGCCGTTTCGTATAACTCAAAGCTGATAATAATGGATGAACCTACTTCCGCCCTTACCGAGAAGGAAATCAAGCAGCTCTTTTCCATCATGAGAAAGCTTAAGAGCCAGGGTAAGAGCATCATCTTTATTTCCCATAAATTGGACGAAATCTACGAAATCACGGATCGGGTTACCGTATACCGCGACGGCGCGTATATCGGTTCGGAAAGAACTCGGGATTTGGAAGTAGACCGGTTGATCAATATGATGGTAGGCCGGGATGTGAATGAACTGTTCCCCAAAGTTGCCTGTGACATAGGTGAGGTCAAGCTGGAAGTCAAAAACCTTTCCAACCGCAAGTATTTCACGGATGTCAGCTTTACGGTCCGCCGGGGAGAGATACTCGGCATCGCGGGGCTTGTGGGCGCGGGGCGTACCGAAGTGATAGAAACCATCTTTGGGATGCGGCCCCATATAGGCGGCGAAATTTACATCGACGGCAAAAAGGCGGAGATCAGGAATCCTGCGGACGCGATACGCCATGGCATGGCGTGGCTTACCGAGGATCGCCGGCATTCGGGGATATTTCCTATGTTGAGCGTTCAGCTTAACATTGCCATTGCTACCATTCCCCGGTTCCTCAACAAACTGGGCCTCATCAGGGAAACCCGCTTGAACGGGGCCTGCGCTGACTATGTAAAGAAAATTCAGGTAAAGACCCCAAGCCTGCTGCAACGGGTAGAGAACCTGAGCGGCGGTAATCAACAGAAGGTACTGGTTGCCCGCTGGCTTATGACCGAGCCGGAGATTCTCTTTCTCGACGAACCGACCCGCGGTATAGACGTGGGAACTAAATCAGAAATACACCGGCTTATCACCACCCTGGCCGGGCAGGGAAAATCCATCGTGATGATCTCTTCGGAACTGCCTGAAGTTATGGGCATGAGCGACCGCATCATGATCATGCATCAGGGAAAGGTAACAGGGATCGTGGAAAATACCAAAGACCTGACTCAAGAAGAATTGATGGCCTATGCCACCAACACGGTCGAAGAATACAAAGAGGCTTGCCTCAAGCTACCGGGAGGAAAAAAATGACCCTAAAAGATTTTAATAAAAATTTTAATCTCCAGCAGATGGTACGTAAATACGGGATTGTCCTGGTTCTGCTTCTGATGATCATCCTGTTGAGTATTGTTCAGCCCGCCTTTCTAAGCGCTACCAACATTTTCAATGTCTTAACCCAGAGTTCCATTTTCGGCATCATGGCCCTGGGCATGACGTTCGTCATCATCGCCAAAGGCATAGATCTTTCGGTAGGTTCCGTGCTGGCCTTTGCCGGCGTAGTGGCCGCCAGCCTGGGACAGGTAACAACCGCTACGGAAAAGTATTTTCCCAATATGCCGGCGCTGCCCGTGATAGTCCCCCTTGTAACGGCCCTGGTCATCGGCGCGCTCTGCGGATTCGTCAACGGTTTCCTCATCGCTAAGACCAAGATACCCGCTTTCATCGCTACCTTGGGTATGCTGACCATAGCCCGGGGTTTTGCCCTCATCTATACCAGCGGCAGGCCGGTGAGTAACCTTATTCCCTCCCTTACGGCCCTGGGGGGCAAGGTTTTTAATGTCATCCCCGTCCCGGTGATCGTCTACTTCATCATGATCATCATCAGCGCGATCCTGTTGAACAAGACCCGGTTCGGCAAGAACACCTATGCTATAGGCGGGAACATTGTCGCCGCGGAGGTCTCGGGGGTCAAGGTTTCCCGGAATATCATCATGATCTACACCTACTGCGGCCTTCTTGCCGGGCTTGCCGCCCTGGTCTTCGCTGGACGGGTAGGCAGTGTGCATCCCGGCGCGGCGGACGGTTATGAGTTGACCGCCATCGCCTCTACCACCATAGGCGGGACATCCCATTCCGGGGGTATAGGCACCATTGGCGGCGCTTTTGTGGGCGCTCTGGTACTGGCGGTTCTGCGGAACGGCTTTACCCTGCTGGGCGTGAACGCTTACTGGCAGAAGGTGGCGGAAGGCCTCATCATCGTCGGAGCGGTTATTGTAGACATGAGGAAAAACGCGAAAAGAGATTAACCGCTGGGAAGAGTTTGCGGGGCTTTGTCCTCGCAAACTCCCCTGAGTGCGTATCCATACCCGGCTTTGGGACTATAGCCGGATCTTTCAAAAGAAGCCGGCGTGGGTGCGGGAAACGGGGACGGAGATGGGGAAAGGCTCTCCCAGGTTATTGTTATCATCAGAGGCTGAGGCTATAAAAGAAGTCCCCGAATCGGCGGGAGGGCGCCGACCCGCTTCAGGCCGGTTGTGCCGTGAACGGCCAGACCCTAAAGACAAAAAAGAACCAGGAAATATTCCAACGGAACCCCCCGGTTGAATCAACGGTGCCTGCCGATGGATTCAGGCGTATTGATTCCCCCGGACGATTCGGTACGGCTTCATGGCGCATATCTATTCCAGCCGCGCCCTGGCCAAAGCGTGCAGACAAAACATCAACTTCATGTGGCTGTTCCCGGCAATCCGCCGCCGTCCCGCGGGATGATAAACGCCTTCAGGAAACACCTGTTCCGGGCGGTGAGTGGTACGGCTTTTGGGGGATTGTTGGGAAGTACCGTTTGCGTACGTGTTTATAGACGGGACGATGCTGGAAGCGCAGGCGAACTGCCATACGGTGGAGTGACTGAAAACATCCCGGAAACCCCTGAAAGAGAGTGTGAAAAAACTGGATACCTATGCGAAACAGAGAGAAATCATGGGGGAAACACAACGGTTATTCCAAAACCGACCAGGACGTGACATTTATGAGGATGAAGGACGAAACGTTGAAAGCGGCGTATAACGTGTACCTGGCGGTAGAGGGGGAATACATAAAGGGAGCGGACATCTTCGCCACGACCAACGACGGGGCAACCCTCAAGCCGTTTCTGGAACACCTGAAATAGATGCTGGGAAGAACTTACCGGAAGATCATCGCCAACGCGGGATATGAAAGCGGGGAGAATTACGCATATCTTGAAGAAAACAAGCAGGATGAGTATATCAAACCGACCAACTACGAAGGGATGAAGAGGGGGAACAAGAAGGACATCAGCCAGCGGGAGAACATGGCGTATGAGGGGATACGGGACGAATATACCCGTGGGAATGGTAAAAGGCTGCGGGCGGTACGGACCGAAACCCGGATGAGTAAGGGGGGGTATGAGAGGGAGATAACGGTATATGCATGCGAGGAGTGCAGCGGGTGTCCGGTGCGGGAAAGGTGTAGGGCATCAAAAAAGAATCGGGAGACGGGAGTATCAAAAAAGCTTCTTGCCTGCCGGGAAGCCTCGCGTGTGAACATCACCAGAGAGGAGGGGAATCTGCGGTGAGTGAACCGCTTGATACAGGTGGAGGGGCCTTCGGAGTTACCAAAGAGGACAGTCGCTTCCGACGGTTTATGACCCGTGGGAAAGCCGGGGTAAGGGGGGAACTGTTTCTGGTATGCTTTGGCTATAATGCGAACAAACTGCACCACAAGATACAACAGGGGCGGTGCGGAAGATCGCTGCACCCGTTAAAAGAAAGAGCATCCTGAGAGAAGCCTGAAGAGGTTCCGCGCTGGTTTGGGGGATAGCTCTGTCCGTGCCGGGGGACAGGCAGGGTAAAACAGCGGAGAGGGAGGGGCGGGACAGCCGCGGAAACAAACCGTAAAAATGGAAAGCTGTTCGCCAGAACCTTCAAAAAACAGCTCTTATTGTACTGCTTTTACAGCCCCGTGAAGAAAACACAGGTTTACAAGCCGTACACCTGTTTTTACGAGTCGTACACCTCTCTTTGCAACGCGTAAACTTCTCTTTATACAAGCCGTACACCTCTCTCTTTACATGCCGCGGACTTGTCTCCGCGCGCTACGGACCTGTCTCTGGCGTTACGGGGAGAGTCGATGGAAGTATGATGTTAATGCGCCCGCCTTGATCCGCCGCTGCCTACCGCTGGGGATATGTCCACAGGCTGCCGTCCGGTCCTTTCAGGTAGTAGGCCGGCCCTCCCGGTTCTTCCCCTTCCCCAGCGATGCTGGTTTCATCAAGGCGTATCTTGCCGCCGCCGCCGGGAAGGTCCACGGCGTAGACGGGGCAGCCCGCGCCCAGGAGGTCCCGCAGTTCCTGATGAAGCGAGAGTCCCCGTTTAAGGGGTACCCGGAAGTGGGCGGTTCCCGGCGCAAGGTCCAGTTGAAAGAGGTAGTAGGGGGTAAGCCCCAGGCTACGGCATTCCCGGAAAAGCTCCGCCAGAATCGTTGCGTCATCGTTGACCCCGTGCAGGAGTACCGTTTGGACCAGAACGGGAATGCCCGCCGCGACGCAGGCGGCAAGCGTCCGCCGGGCTTCCGAGGCTAGTTCCCGTGGGTGGTTGAGGTGAACCGCCATCCGCAGGGGTTTGTATCGGCTGAACAGGCCGATGGTAGCGTCGGTGAGCCGCCGGGGATCGGTGATGGGGACTCTGGTGCAGACCCGGAGGCTGATGGGACTCCCGGAGGCGCCGCCATCCGTAGCCGTTGCCTCCTGGAGCCGCCGGAAAAGCCGCTCCAGAACGCCGTCGGATACCGTCAACGGATCGCCCCCGGACACCAGGACTTCCCGGATTTCACGGTGGGCCGCAAGATAGGCGGTTATGGGGTCTAGTTCGGTGTCGGTAACAAAGGGCCGGGGAACTCCCACCCATATCCGACGGAAACAGTGGCGGCAGTACCCGGCGCAGCGTCCCCCGGCCAAAAGCAGGGCCCGGTCCCGGTACTGATGCACGAGCCGCGGCGCCGCTAGGTAACGGGCTTCCCCCAGGGGGTCTTCCAGGGCGAAGGGGTCCGGCAACGCTTCCCGCGGGTCCGGGAAGAACTGCCGACGTATGGGGTCCGCCTGGTCCGGTCCCGCCAGGGACGCAAAGTGGGGAGTCGCCGCGAAGGGAAGTCCGCCCCGCCCCTCAATCGCCGCGATATAGGCCCGCTCCTCCGGCGTAATCGCGGCGCGCAGACGGGGCGGCAGGGTTTCCGGGGCGGTCAGGAGCCGATTATCCGCACTCGTCATATCCCGCCCTGATAGCCTCCCCGTTCAGGGGAACAAGATGTTGTTTATTGGGGGGAAAGAACTTCTTTAGTATCGTTTCAATGCAGTCTATGTCCAACGCGCCGGTCAGTTTTGCCAGAGCCCCCAGGGCGACCATGTTGGCGATCCGGGCGTTCCCTATCTTCTCTGCGATGGCATGGGCTTCGACGTTGACCACCCTGATGTCGGTCCGTTTCGGTTCGTCTCGAACCAGGGTCGAGTTGATGACCATAAGGCCGCCGCGCTTGAGCATTCCCGCGCAGAGGGGCAGGGAATCGCCGTTCATCACCAGAACCGAGTCGGGAGCCGTTACCAGGGGGCTTGCGATCTCCCCATCCGAGACAATGACCGATGCCCGTGCTATGCCGCCCCGTTTTTCAGCCCCATAAAAGGGAAAAAAGGTAACGTTTTTCCCTCCTTCCATGGCGCAGTACACCCAGATTTGTCCCAGGGAGATGATCCCCTGGCCGCCGAAACCGGCGAAAAGGGATTTTTCGGTCATTTGACGGCCCCCTGCGCGGTGCCTTGCGCGGCGCGCCGAGTGTTTCCCGCCCCTCCCTCAAGGGTATTCTTAACCTCTCCCAGGGGGAAGACGGGGATCATCGCCTGCTCCAGCCAATCCACGGATTGCAGCGGCTCCATCCCCCAGTTCGTAGGACATTGGGAGAGGACTTCCACCAGGGTAAAGCCTATGCCGCGCATCTGGGCTTCCAGGGCTTTTTTGATGTATGTCTTGGTCTTCCGGGCGTTGGCGGCGCTGTTCACCGCGCCGCGGGCAATGTAGCGGCTGCCCTCAAGAACCGCCAGGAGTTCCGCCACCCGTATAGGGTAGCCCATCCCCGCTTCCCCCGGATCGCGGCCCTTGGGCGCGGTGGTCGCCCGCTGCCCAATCAGCGTAGTGGGGGCCATTTGGCCGCCGGTCATGCCGTAGATGGCGTTGTTCACGAAAATCGTGGTGAATTTTTCGCCCCGGTTGGCGGCGTGGATCATCTCGGCGGTCCCTATGGCCGCCATGTCCCCATCCCCCTGGTAACAGATGACCAGGTGATCCGGAAGCATCCGCTTGATCCCCGTAGCCGCCGCCGGGGTTCTGCCGTGTGGCGGCTGCACGGAATCGAAATCGAAGTAGAGGTCCGCCCAGATGGCGCATCCTACCGGATTCGTGATGATGGCCCGCTCCCGTATCCCCATTTCATCAATGATCTCGGTGATGATCCTGAGTATAACCCCATGGCCGCAGCCGCCGCAGTATTTGGTGGGGACATCGTAAAGGCTCTTAGGGCGTCCCTTGAGTTGTTTCATATCTTTCTCCTCTATAATACCTGAAGTTTTGGCGCATCAAAACCGGCAAGAATGGCCTTTGCCCGTTCAAAGACCTCTTCTTCCGTGGGGACTACCCCGCCGGAATGGGGCAAAAGATGAACCGCCGCGCGGGGAGAACCGAGGGCCGCTTCCAGAACCGAAAGTTTCACGTCCTCCACCAACTGTCCTTGGCTCATTTCCACCGTAAGAATAGGCTTTCCCGTCGCGGCGATTTTTGCCAGGGCCGTGGAAGGGAAGGGCCACAGGGTGATGGGCCTGAAAATACCCAGATTGAGGCCCTCTTTTTCGGCAAGCTGCCGGGCGCCCAGGGCAACCCTGGCGGCGGTACCGTAGGCCGCGATGGTAAGGTCCGGGCCTTCCCCGGTAAATTCCCCGCATGAGGACCTATAGCCCGAAGCCTCGAAGCGGGCTTCCGCTTTTTTGACGATCTCGTACCGTTCAAACCGGACGCGGGTCTTAGCCTCCAGATTCTCCGGTACCAGGTCTAAGGACGTGATGTGCCGGGCAGGCCGGTCGGTTTTGGTCATGCCGCCGACGATCCAGTCCCGCGCAGGCAGTTGGGCTAAGTCCATTGCCGGTGGCAGGACCACGCCCTCCATCATCTGGCCTATGATGCCGTCCGCCAGTAGTATGGCGGGTATACGGTACTTGTCCGACAGTTCAAAGGCCAGGACGGTGAGGTCGGCACATTCCTGGACGCTCTTTGGGGCCAGGACTATGCACCGGTAATCCCCGTGGCCGCCGCCCCTGGTTGCCTGGAAATAGTCGCTTTGGGCGGGACCTATGGCCCCAAGTCCCGGCCCTCCCCGGATCACGTTTACCACCACCAGGGGTATATCCGCACCGGCGGCAAAGGATATTCCTTCCTGCTTCAGGCTGATGCCGGGGCTGGATGAACTGGTCATGGCCCTGGCGCCGGCGGTGGAAGCGCCGTACACCATGTTGATAGCCGCCACCTCGCTTTCGGCCTGGATAAAGACGCCGCCCCGGTCCATCATATTCGCCGCCATGTAGGCGATAAGCTCGTTCTGGGGGGTAATGGGGTAGCCGAAATAGGCCCGGCACCCCGCCCGGAGCGCCGCTTCGGCAATGGCCTCGTTTCCTTTCATGAGGACTTTTTCGGTTCCTGCCGGATTCATCCCGCAACCTCCTCCAAATCGAATAGTTCAATGCAAACATCAGGGCATACTTCAAAACAGTTACCGCAGCCTATACACTTTTTCACCTGAACCGGCGTTGACGGGTAACTCCCCGACGCGTTGGGCTGGCTGTCCCGCTCCAAAACCTTGACCGGGCATGAGCGTATGCATAGATAGCAACCCTTACACAATTCCCGGTCGATGACGACTTTTCCTCTCCTGGCCATAGGGCCTCCTCTCTATGAGCTTCTCTAAGTTAAAATTATAGCAAACCATCAGAAAAGAGGGTAGTTGTTGAAACTCATGCCCAGGATAAACGCATAGACTTGAATTTGATCTGAATCATCCCCGAAGAGCGGTCCGGGCCGACGAAAAGGCCCGGCGCTCTTCCGGGTACGGTCCGTGATGACGCGCCTGGAGTGCTTCGCACTGGTGCGGGGAAGTTACCGGTCAGCGAGGAGTTGGATGGTCTGTGTCGAAAGCCCGATGATTTCACTGATGAAATTCTACCGAAACGCCTTTTGCCAGGGCATATTTGGCAACTTCCACCCGGCCCTTTGTTAGGCCCTCTTCCCGCTCAACTACCAGCGCGTCTTCCAGTTTCCATTCACCGAATAGCATGTTGATTACCTCCGAAGTGTTTTTTTCAAGAAATTCTTTTAAGATGTTGTTGGCTATACACCATTGCACTGCCTGGGTTATGGCCGTTTTCATAATCTCTTTCCGCTCGTCCCGTGAGATATCCGCAGTTTTTTTGCCGCCGGATAGTTCGCCCTCAAATTCCCGCACCTTTGCTATGAAGGTAACGTATCCGTTGAGGGTTTCGCTTTATTGGACTCTCTCCTGGTTGTGGCCTTCGTTGATGTTGTATATCCGCACGATTAGTTCCAGGTTGGGCGGCACTCCGGAGGGCAACCCTAGTGCGGAAACGTCCTCAAAGGCATCGGAGAGCCGGAGGGTTTGCTCGTCCGGGAAGGGGTCGGTACCGTTGTACAGCACGATGAATCCCGGGCGAGGGATGGAGAAGCCTTTTTTGCCGTACCACCATTCCTTACCGGCGGTTATCTTTTCGTAGACTCTGGCGATGTAAGAAAGGAGCCGGAGCGGTATGTTCGGGTTAATGGTAGATTGGAATTCAAGGATGCTGACGAGTTTGTTACCGATAGCGGGTGGTGATCCACAAAGTATGATGAAAAAATATCGTTAATTCTTTGTAGTACAATGAATTACAAAATTCTGGCCTTGCGAGCATCATCTTACATAATTTCATAAAAACACTAATTCA
>JAITLF010000054.1 GCA_031278025.1 Treponema sp. | reverse complement strand
CCCCAATGGGTCAGCAGGTGCAGGGCGTATTTCCGGCTATAGCCGGCAGCCGCAACAAACTCGTCCAGGATTTTGGTCTTCATTTTCCTGCTTGCCTGCCGGTAGCGGGGAGCCTGCTTTCCGGTTAATGCCTTTTCTCGCTCAAAAGTAACCCCATATTGTCCTCCGATCCCTCCATCAGAGGAGTTTATTAGGGTTAGAATTTTATTTTGAGGCATGCCTTTTTGGGGGTTAGATTTTTTATGAGGCAATGCAATACCTTTTCATTGTGCTTCAAATACGTTAAGGTGGGGTAGATGTATACAAGAGAAATACAAGCCCCACGGGCTTCTCCTATAGAAAACGGAAAACCGCTGCCGGGTACCTGGACACGGGCGTTTGAGCAGGTGGATCTCCTGGATATACTGAAGCCCTTTCCTTTTCCAACCCCCCGGTGGGTACGGGATTGCCGCATAAAGGAATGGGAATCCTTTGCGATGCAGGATGACCGCTTCTTTCTTGCAGCTCTTATATTCAATTTTAAGTATTTTTGCGAATCCTGGGTCCACGTGTACGATAAAGCATCCAAAGAACGGTTTTGGTTCAAGAAAATACTCCCCTTTAACCGGTGGTCCTTGCCGAAAGGACTTGCCAACGCTTCTATAGAAAGCCGTTCCTATGGCTTTTTTTTCCGAATCCATGACTGGCTAGACGCAAATACCATACAAGTCGATCTGGACATAGCGGCAACTAGGAAGCGTCCTTCGTTTACGGCTCATCTTCACTATAATCTGGTTAAAAAGGCGGTTACCCCGCTGGCGGTGAACCTGCTTTTTTCAGAAGAGCGTTGCATGTATGTTTTTAAGGTATTGGCGTCGGTCCGCGGCGATATGGTCTTTGGAGGGCGCCACGTGTCCCTGGACCCGGAGAAGACCACCGGGCTGTTCTGCGATTGTAAAGGGTTTTTTCCCTATCGTATGCGTAACCAGTGGTGTAACGGGTTTGGGTTTGATGGGGAAAACCGGCGTATAGGGTTTAGTATTTCGGAAAATCAGACGCGGGAAAGCTATACGAACAACGAGAACGCCCTGTGGGTCAATGGAAAGCTTACGCCGCTGCCTCCAGTGAGGATAACCATGCCCGGCGGAATTGAGTATAAATGGGTAATTCAGGATTTAGAGGGGATGGTTGATCTCACCTTTTCTCCTCAAAAGACGGTGAGGACCTCTTTTAATTTGATTGCCTTACGCGCCGAATACGACGCTCCTCTTGGATTCTTTAATGGGATGTTGGTATCATCCGCAGGAGAGAAAATACCGGTACACAACCTTTGGGGAATAGGTGAAAAGTTTTATATTCGGATATAATTATGGGAAAAAAGAAAAAAGAGATTTATGCACCCGGTGAATTAGGGAAGGTGAGGGATCGGTTAGGCTATGTGGATAACTCGGAAGCGAAACGTATGGTACAGCTTCTTGGCGGGGAGGTTGGTTTTGAACGCAGTGAGGAAAAGTCTCCGCTCCGCCATAGATTGAAAGGCCGTGGCGCTAACGTTCCATCGGCACGGCGGGCCGTAACTCATGTGAATGACGAGGATTTTACGAAAAAGGCCGACGCCGTTACAATAGATCCTCATGATGATCCTTCGGTTCCGGTTAAGGCGTCCTATCTGGAATGGGTTAAAATGGACAAATATGCGGGCCAGGTTGAATTCGAAATAAAAACTTTTAATCAGTTTATGCAGTCGGTATTTTCCTTTTTTTCTCCTCCACCGGATTATCTGAATCCAAAATTTGTTACCAACCGGATGAACGAGTATTACCAGCACCTTGAGAATTTGGTAATATCCACCCGGAACCTGTTTCCCCGGAATAATCTGCGCCGGGATATGAAGTTGAAACGGGCATCCGATTTTGCGTATGCGGTGTTGGATACCATACGGCAGTGGAATATAGAGCAGATTTCCAAGGATTTGACCCGGCTGCAGGCTCGTTCGCGTGCGGTAAAAAGCGCTGATTTTTCTGACATCCTTAGGATTTTTTACCGGCCTCTTTTTATACTCGAAAAGCTGGACATGGAATATCACATAGCGGCAGTCTATAAATTGCTCTACAGGATCAATTATCTTGAGAATCCTATTAAAACCAAAGAGAAGAAGCATGCGGCGCTGGTTCAGACTGCTCTTAAATCCCTGCGTCTTATTCGAATTGACATCCGGTTCCTTTTGTATCCTCTGCTGATGAAACTTCTGTCTGACCGATGGTTTCCCTATGAATTATTTTTTTCCGCCCGAAAAAAACGGTATCTGGCCTTTATAGAGGCTTCTGATGCGGATCAGATTCAGCCGATGGATATTTCAACTGAGATTAAAAGATACAATACGACGCAGGAAGAAGATGAAGAGGAGGATGAGGAGGAAGAGAAAGAAATTAGATTTACCGCAACCGAGGCCGAACAAAGGGCCCTTGATAAAGGTTTACAGACCCTGGAGGTTCTCTTTCCCAAAGCCGGTTGGGACCGTCTGCCCCAGTATCCCGATCTGTATCCCTATTTTCGGGATGTCTTTTCCTTGACAAATGAATACGTCCTGATTGCACCTACAGACCCGATCATGCAGGTAATGGTGTTTGCGTATATATTGCGGGAATTGTTCATTGGGCTTAGGTATGTTTCTTTCGGCATGGTTACATACCCTGACGGGAAGTCCGAGTGGGTTAATGGCTCATTGGGTCCCATAATCGACAAGTGGCATTATGCCGTTGAAACCGGTTTTGATAGGGAATATCTTCCCCGTTTGAGTGAGTATTGCCGTATTATGGAAAGTAATTCTGAATCCCATACTTCCAGCTATGCCAAGCGGCTCCTAAACGAACTCCAGTGGATCAAGCGGCTTTATTTTTTACCCTACTATAAGTTTGAAACCCTCCTTCCTCCGCCGTTCCAAAAGTATGACATACCCTCTCTTTATATTGAAATTAGGCATCTTCGCAGATCGCTTACCGCAGTGGCCGCCGGTATTGAACGGGGCAACAAGATGGGCGGCGCCGAGAAAAAAACCCCCTGTGAGGGCATAGACAACCCCTGGGATCGTTATACCTTCCAGGTACCGAATCCCCTCTCCAAGCGGCTTGATCTGCTTCTGGGAGAAAAAAAACAGAATAACGCATCGCTCATTTTCTTTACCCTGGCGGTTACCGTTGTCGCCGATACCTTCATTAACAACGGCAACAGTTGGGCCTATACCGACCGTCCGGAAGTGCTGTTTCGCAGCATAAATGGGGAAGGTCTTATCCCTTCACCAGGTGAGGACGACAAAGTTGATGCCGAAGCCCTATTTAAGCAGTCTCTTAAAAAAGAAGGTTCGTGGACTTTCGGATCAGCCTGATTTCTTCAGCGATGCCAAATCCACCATCGCGGAAAAACACGGCAACCACCCCCCTGGTCAGTACCCCCACCCCTGCCCGGCGGGCTGCCGGTCCGGGTTGGGGGTACGGACCAGGGGGGTGGTTGCCGTGTTTCCAACATTTCCCGCACAGTTACACCAGCCTTTTTAGACCCACATTTTTTGTCTCATAAAAGCCCCATTGTAAAACGGCGCAAAAACCCCTCTTGAAATTGTTGCGTAAGAAACAACCTTTCCGCCCTTGGCATACCGTAACATTTTCCCGTTCAGTCGTTTTCTCCATGAAAACTGGTCCGCTTTTATCCTTTTCGTTTGGGGAGATGAACCCGATGGGTGATGCTTTGAATTCCTGGCCACGGCAACGCGAATTTTTGACCCCGCAGATAACCTGTGATACCATTGAGACGGTGCGGCGGGCTTTTTGGGCGACCGCTGCCAGTTTGATATTGCGGAGGTCTAACTGGTACTTTTAAGTTCTGAACCTGTAAAAGATGGAAAACACCCGCTTATTACTAATTTAGAGTCGCTTATAGATCAAAAACCAGGAACGCTTGAATCTGGGATGGTGAATCTGGAGAATCGTCTGCAAATAGCCGATTTACTTATTTCCCAGCCCCCCACACCCCCGCCGGGGTCCGAGCAGCGCCGTGCAGTCCGCCGGATTCCAGCCGCAGGCGGTGATTTTCGCCCCTCCCCTAGAACCGCCGCCCATTTTTGGCATAAATCCGCCAAATCCTGTTCCCGTGCGGGAAGCCAATCTGCCATATTTTCCTCCTTATGGAAAATTAAACTATGGGTCCGGCGCTGCCGGATCCCGGTTTTTTGATGCCAGACCCAGGTCTGGAACTTCGAGACCTGGGTCTGAAACTTCAAGACCCAGGTCTGAAACTTCTAGACCCAGGTCTGGAACTTCAAGACCCAGGTCTGGAACTTCTAGACCCAGGTCTGGAACTTCAAGACCCAGGTCTGGAACTTCGAGACCTGGGTCTGGAACTTCAAGACCCAGGTCTGGAACTTCAAGAAATGAGGTCTGAAACTTCAAGAAATGAGGTCTGGAACTTCAAGGGCGAGCGCATTAAACATCCGCAAGGGTTGGCCGGAGGAGGTTCCGTAAGGTACTGCCGGTCTTCACCAGGGCAAACGCCAGCCGGTTTTCGGCTGCCCGGGCGCCGGCCAGGTGGTTGAGCCGGCTAAAGACCCGGCGGTATGCATCGTGTTTGGGAATAACTTCGATAAGGGGATAGCATTTCGTGCGGCCGATCCGCGGGTCTTTGATATCGCTAAAAAAGCCGATGATGGGCGGCACGGTTTCGGGGATCATAATTGCCTCCCTATCTCGCCTTTATTGGCTTCTTTTGCCGCTGCTTTCCCCCGTTTTTAATGCGCCCGCCCTGCGCATTCCGCTCAAAAGAATTGACATCCCCCCTTCCTTGTGCTATATCAAGGAAGTTAGTCTCAGATTTTTAAGGAGGAAAAAATGAAATCTGTGTTTAAATGGTCCATTGCCCTTGCGTTGGTCTTCTGTATGATCTTGCCCTTGTACGCCGGCGGCGGCAAGCAGGCGGCGCCGGCTTCCGGGCTCAAAGTGGCTATCGTAACCACTTCCGGGGTGGATGACGGTTCTTTCGGCCAGGATTGCTACAACGGTATCCTGGAATTCATCAAGGCTAACCCCGAGGCAACGGTTACCCCTGTCAAGGAACCGGACATGGCAAAGGTCGTTCAGGCGGTGGCGGATATAATCGCCGATTACGATGTGGTGGTCCTGCCGGGATTTCAGTTTGCCCCGGTGGGAGCAATCTTTCAAGAAAATCCTGACCATAAGGCGATCCTGGTGGATACCGCTCCCACAGACGCCGCAGGCAATACCATAGAGCTGAACAACGTGTATTCCATGCAATTCCACGAGGAAGAAAGTGGTTTCTTCGCCGGAATCACGGCGGCTCTGGAAACCAAGACCGGCAAGGTGGCGGTGGTCAACGGCATGGCCTTCCCTTCCAACGTGAACTATCAATTCGGCTTTATGAGCGGAGTGAATTACGCCAACAAGTACTATGGGAGTAACGCCGTTTATATTGAGCTTCCCTCCTACGC
Organism: Treponema sp.; assembly: GCA_031278025.1. The sequence continues at coordinate 12,803 of JAITLF010000054.1, read as the reverse complement.
GGGGACCGATGTAACCGGCAAACCGGTAGGCGGTAACTACATAGGCGGTTTTGCCGATGAAGCTACCGGCAAGGTGGTAGGCGAAGCCCTTATCGCTCAAGGTGTGGACGTGCTCTTTGTGGCTGCCGGCGCTTCCGGCAACGGTGTGTTCACTGCGGCAAAGGAAGCAAACAACGTATACCTCGTCGGTGTCGATACGGATCAGTATGATGACGGCGCAAAAGGGAACGGCAACATCATCCTTACCTCGGCCCTTAAAGTGATGCATACCAACGTTACCAAACAACTCCAGGCCATCAAGGACGGAACCTTCAAGGGCAAGAACGATCTGCTGGGGGCTTCCACGGATTCCACCGGATTTGTGAGCGCTCAGGGTCGGCATAACCTTTCGGCCAACACTTTGAGCAAACTTCAGGACGCCTACGGGAAGCTCAAGGCCGGGGGCATCGTTCCGGCAGCAAACTTTAACGGCCACAATCCCACCTCTTTCCCCGGTCTGTAAGAAGTCTGCAAGGTATAAATATGCAATAGGGGCTGTTCCAAAAAACTGAAGTTTTGGAACAGCCTCTATTTTTATACGCGAAGCGCAAGAGGCGCTGAGGAAATACTGAGGAGGATTAGACCGTCATGAAGGACGCGGACTATTGGATAGAAAAACTTGAACTCAAGCCCCACGCCGAAGGTGGCTGGTACCGGGAACTCTGGAGGGCGGATCTTACCATACCCGCAAGCGTCCTTCCTCCCCGATACACAGGCGGCCGTTCCGGCGGACGCTCCGTTTGTACCCTCATCCACTACCTTCTTGAGGCCGGAAGCCGTTCTGCCTGGCACCAGGTCAAGTCCGCGGAAATCTGGCTCTGGCATGCCGGTGGTACTCTGGAGCTGAGTCTGGGCGGTCGGGGCAGTACGCCGGAGGAGGTGGCCGGTCCGCTGCCGGACGCAGCTGTTCCCGGCGGTTTTTACGAGCATTACCGCATCGGGACGGACCCGGACAAGGGGGAAGCGTTCTATGGGGTGGTTCCCCCTGAGGTATGGCAGGCTGCGGAGGTCAGGGAAGGTCCCTATGTCCTTGTGTCCTGCGCGGTTTCTCCGGGTTTTCACTGGGAAGACTTTTCCCTCCCCGGCCTGTAACCGGCAGTGGGAAGAGAACCAAAAAGCGAGGAGAACGGCATGGCGGATGACTATATTGTTGAAATGCGGCATATCACCAAACGGTTTCCCGGCGTTTTGGCAAACAACGACATCTCCATTGGCATTAAAAAAGGCGAGATTTTTGCCTTCCTCGGCGAAAACGGGGCGGGTAAATCTACCTTGATGAGCATACTCTTTGGAATGTACGAATGCGACGAAGGGGAAATTTTTGTCCGGGGGCGAAATGTCGCCCTATCGTCTTCGAGGGACGCGGCGGCCCTCAATATAGGCATGGTGCATCAGCACTTCAAACTGGCGCCGACTTATACCATAGCGGAAAATATCATCCTTGGTTTGGAGCCGGTAAAGAAACTGCTCAGGGTCTTTCCCTGGGTGGATGTCAAAAGCGCCTCCCGCAGGATCAGGGAGCTTTCCCATTCCTACGGCCTGGACGTTGATCCGGATCTGCGCATCGATCAGGTGAACGTCTCCGTCCGGCAACGGGTGGAGATCCTCAAGATGCTCTACCGGGATGCGGAAATTTTAATCTTCGACGAGCCGACTGCGGTGCTTACCCCCCAGGAGATCGAATTCCTGTTGAATGTCATGCGGGAACTCCGGGACAAGGGAAAGACCATCATTCTCATCACCCATAAACTTGAAGAGATAAAAAAGATCGCCGACCGTTGCGCCATTTTGCGCCGGGGCAGGCTAATAGCGGTTCTGAATGTGGCGGATACCTCGACGCGGGAAATGGCAAACCTCATGGTTGGCCGGGAAGTCTCCTTTATCCGGGAGAAGAAGGCTCCCCGTTTTCGGGATGTGGTCCTGGAAGTGGAGGGACTTACGGTGCGGAACGAATGGCGGTTCGAGGTAGTAAAAGACGTTTCGTTCTCCATCCGGGGGGGAGAGATTTTCGCCATTGCCGGGGTTTCGGGAAACGGCCAGGTTGAAATCGCCGACGCCATTGCGGGCCTCTTAAAGCCCAGCCGGGGGAGCATACGCCTTAACGGAAAGGACATTACCGCCGCCCGCATACGAGAGCGCATTGACGCGGGCCTTTCCTACATCCCCGAAGACCGGCAGAAGTACGGCCTAGTTCTGGATTTTACCCTTCGGGACAACCTGGCAATCAAGCGGTATTACCTGCCGCCCTTTTCCGTTAACGGGGTTTTGAACGAGGGGGGCTTTCGGGATTTTGCCGACCGCCTTATCCTCCGCTACGACATACGCGGCGGACAGGGGGGGAAAACCCTTACCCGGTCCATGAGCGGCGGCAATCAGCAAAAGGCCATCGTGGCCCGGGAAATCTCCCTGGATTCGGACTTCCTCATCTTTGTCCAGCCTACCCGGGGCCTTGACATAGGTGCCATCGAAAACATTCAGCAGCAGATTCTTGAAGAACGGGATCGGGGCAAGGCGATACTCCTTATTTCCCTGGAGCTTGATGAAGTGATGAGTCTGGCGGATACCATAGGAGTCATCTACAACGGAAAGCTGCAAAACATAGCCCCAGCGGACACGCTCAGTACCAATGAAGTGGGGGAGTACATGATGGGGGTAACGGGATAATCATGAAAGAGAACGGCGTTAAGCGGGGCGTTTTCTGGCGTTTCCTGGCGGATGACCGGACCACTCAGGCGGCGGTTCCCCTTTTCTTTGTGGTTCTGACCCTGCTGGCCGCATCGGTTTTGCTCCTCGTCCTGGGGAAAAATCCCCTTTCGGCCTTTGCCGCCTTCCTCCAGGGTTCAGGGTTCATGATGCGGCCCTCCTATGCCGGAGGGCAGAATATGTTCACCGATTTCCTTTCCTTCCTGGGGATCCTCGCTCCAATGCTTCTGGCCGCCCTTGCTATGGTGGTTTCCTTAAAGGCAGGGATGTTCAACATTGGTATAGCCGGGCAGATGCTGGCGTCGGGCTTCCTCGCCATGATGCTGGTGGGGTACAGCACCCTTCCCGCCCTGGCCGCCCGGCCTCTGGTGATCCTCATCGGCATTGCCGCCGGAGGCGTCATGGGGGCGCTGGTCGGCTTTCTCAAGTACCGGTTCAACATCCACGAGGTAGTTTCTACCATTATGTTCAATTATATCACTAATTATGTGACGGGTTTTTACATTAACACTTATTTCGCGGATATTATCACCCGATCCTCACGGGTATGTAGTCCCGCTTCCCGGCTCACCATTACGGGACTTGCCCTGGGCCGGCTACGGCCCACCCTTCCTCTGGGCATACTCATCGCCATCGCGGCGGTGTTCATCATACGCTTCCTTTTAGAACGGACCACGGTGGGCTTTGAACTCAAGGCGGTGGGTATGAACCGGGATGCCGCCCAATACGCCGGCATCAGGGAAGGGCGCATCATCGTCCTTGCCATGGGCATTTCCGGTGTGCTTGGGGGCTTGGCGGGGGTTACCTACTACCTGGGGTACTACAACAACATTGTCCCTAAAACGCTGGCGACCCTGGGCTATGACGCCATCGCGGTATCCCTCCTGGGCAATTCCAGTCCGGTCGGCGCGATTTTCGCTTCCGTACTGGTAACGATCTTCCAAAAGGGCAGCGTCTACATGAGTTCCCGTATCAAAGCGCCTCCGGAAATCGCACTGGTCATCACAGGCTTCCTGCTCCTCTTCAGCGCGTGCGCCGCCTATATCCGCTGGTACGCCCGTTCCCGCATTGCCCGTCCCAGGGCAGGGGGGATACGTTAATGGATATGATTTTCATTGACGGCCTTTCCTTTGCCATGCCCTTGTTGATCATGGCGATAGGGGGAATCTATTGCGAGCGTAGCGGGGTTACCATGCTGGCCCTGGAGGGTCTTCAGGGCTTCGGCGCGTTTGCCGGCGCTTTGACGGTAACGCTCCTGGGCAGGAGCTTCGGCGCCGGGGCATCCTGGCTTATCTATGTGGCTATGGCGGCGGCCATGACGGGGGGCCTCCTGTTTTCCCTGATCCACGCGGCCTTGTGCGTCAAGTTCCGCGCCCAGCAGGTGATCTCCGGGTCGGTGATCAACACCCTGGCTATGGCCCTTACCACCTTCTTTACCAGCGTCATCAACAGCGCCCTTACCGGCGAGGCGTCGAATAAATTTCAGATTGGCATTTCGGTTCGGTTCACCGTGCCGGCGCTTTCCCGCATACCGGTTTTGGGGGGCCTCTTCAAGAACATGTACCCCTTCGAGCTTGTGATCCTCGCGGTTGCCCTCATTGCCTGGTACGTGCTGTACAAGACACCCTTTGGCCTACGCCTGCGTTCCTGCGGCGAAAGTCCCGCCAGCCTCGACGCCGCCGGAGGCAATGTGGCCGAGACGCGGGTTGCCGCGGTGATGATCTGCGGCGCGCTTTCCGGGCTGGGGGGCATCTTCCTGGCTTATTCCATCTCGGCTCAATATTCCCCCAGCATCTACATGGGCTATGGTTACCTTTCCATAGCGGCCCTTATCTTTGGGAACTGGAAGATCCTCCCGACGCTTGGGGTGTGCCTCTTCTTCGGCTTCGCCAAATCCAGCGGCTACCAGCTCTGCCTATTCCTTGGTATGCCCTCAAACTATTCGGACCTCCTGCTGGCGTTGCCCTATGTGCTGACCCTGCTGCTTCTGATTTTCTTTTCCCGCCACAACCACCCGCCCCGTGTTTTGGGCGAATTTTTTGACAAGGGGAAACGCTGACGTGCCGCGCCGAATGGTGGAAGATTCCCTCTTTGCCATCCTTATGGCGTCGGGGTTTTCCCGGCGTTTCGGCGATGAAAACAAACTGCTTGTTCCCTTCCGGGGTAAACCCCTGGCGCGGTATACGCTGGATATTGTCTTGAGCATGAAGGTATGGGAACGGGTTTTTTTTGTCTGCGCCGACGACCGTGTCGCAGCCTTGGCGGACGAGGCCACCTTAGCGTACAAGGCCGCCGTTACCCCAGCGGTAATACGCAACGCCGCGCCTGAAAAGGGCCGGCGGGAAAGCGTACGCCTGGGGGTAGTGGCCGCTCCGCTCCGCGTCCCTCCCGCCGGAAACAGCTACTATGCGTTTTTCCCCTGCGACCAGCCCTTCCTTGACGTTGCAACGGTAGGGCGCATACTGGATGCCCGGCGGCCCGGCTGTATAGTGGAAGGCAGATTTCAGGGGAAACCGGGCAATCCCGGCGTTTTTTCGGCCTTTTTCCGGAACGAACTCCTCACGCTGAGGGAAGGGGAGACGCCTAAACATATCAAAGCGCGGCATCCTGGCCGGATCATCCCGGTGGAGCTTCCCTGGGGCCTTCCCCTGTCGGATATTGACCGCCGGGAAGATATGCGGGAACCCATGGTGGTTATGACCGGTATGTGAAAAAGCGCGGTGTTTTTTTCACCTGCGAGCCGTACGTAACAGGGCATCGGCGTTTATTCTGAGAACAAGGCCGCATACTTGGAAGTATTTGAAGAATTTATCCGCAGAAAAATCTCCCTTCGAAAGATTACACGGATTTTTGGCAAGGACATTCTACCCGAATGAGGGATCGACGGCAGAGAAGGGTATCGACCCCCGGTATTACCGCCGCTGCCCCAGCTGCGAGTTCTTCACCTTCCTCCCCGAGCAGGTCTTTATTAGAATGTCCGCAACGATGTATTGTCCCTGCCGGTTCCCAGGATCAGAAGTTCCGGATGATATTCAAAGTGCATGGTGTCATACCGGGACCACCTGCCGCCCCAAATAAAGCCCTGTTCTTCTAAGGTCCGAATCACTGCGATAGGCGGGTTTTGCCGCCTTGCGAAGGGAACGGAACGCCAGTCAATCCCCTTGGCGGCGGTCCATTGCCAGTAAGTTTCCATACCCGCCTGGGCCCGCATCAGCAAATCCACCGCCGCCCCGTAGGAGTGAAAGCTACGGCTTTCACTGCCCGCAATATTCCGCCAGTTCCATCCGGTAATGCTCTGGAGGCTTTTGATCCACACCTGGATTTCCAGGCTGTCTTTCGCCAACTCCCGAATACGCGCTTCCGCCCGGCTCAAGGGTTCCACGATGTCCTGGTGTATCTGCACCGACCGCCCAAGAAATTTGATCCACTGCTGGTGAGAGAACGCCTCCTCTTTACTCCGGGCCTGCCAGATGGTTTCAAAAAACGGGGAGCGGATTGCGCCGGGGTTTGAGTACCGGTCATACGGCGCCGGGCCAGGGGACGTCTGCCGCCGGGAAAAGATCTGATTCGCCGTCTGCCGCCAGGGGCTTACCTCATCCAGGCTGCCGGGAGGTTCCGGGGAATACCGATATAAAAACTGAGGGCGGAAATCTTCGGACTTTTCCACGTCTTCCTGGGGAAGGAACCTGCCCTGGGCATAGTACCAGCGGACCCCGTCTATTTCCAGGGTCCAGTCCCCGTCCTGAAAGATTACGGGGCCGATCCGTCCGCGGTAGGCCGCCGCAAAAAGTTTTGCCATGTCTTCCGCATGGTCCCCGCCCGCAGCCTGGCGGAGAGCCAGTTCCTCAAGCACCGCCTTTACCCAGGTTCCGGCCTCATCCTCGATACTTTTTGCCGTTACCCGCCGGGTAAGCAGGAAACCCCCGCCCTGAAGAAGCCGCCCACCCTGGACGAGTTCTTCAAATTCTAGGTTCAAATCTTCCGTTCCCTCACGGCTGGTCCAAAAAGGAATGACCTTGCCGTCTATAAAGTCTGTGCGGGCAAGGAACTCCTCAAGCTGCGGGGCGATACGGCCGTTTATGGCGGATCCCCCCACAAAAAAAGTGTCGTAATCGATCAGCGCGGGCAGGGGCTTTTTACCGCATATATCAAACAAGCCGCCTCCGGCTGCCTGAGCGACCGCCTTTGCCGCCCGTCGGGTATTGCCGTCTTCCGCGAAATAAATGACCAGATTGGGCCCTGCCCGTTCATCCGGAACGAGCGGAACATCATTCTGTATCAACACGCATCCGGTCAAACTAAGAGCCCCCACTAAAAAAAACCAGAACCGTAGCCTTTTCAAGGTCCCTTCCTTAGCGCCTATAGAAGAGCCTGTTGAGAAGGCGGCGGCAAGACCCATACGCATGTTTTACTTACCGTCCTCTTCCTCGATTTTTTTCTTCGCGAGCCGCGCGGCCTTGGCAAAGATGTCCGCAAGGTACTGCCCCTCCCGTTGGGTAAGTCCGGCGCGGGAAAAAATGTCCCGAAAGAAGCGCTCCTGCTCCTCCCTGCCGGGCTGCTTGTAGAACCCCAGGAAGGCCAGGGAATCGCTCACGGAACGGGAAAGGGCCTCTAGGCGCGCCTGGTCCAGGGGAACCCAGCGGCCGGGGGTTTTGTCCGCCGTGCCGCTTGATTCCGCCCGCTCCGGCACCAGAAGGCGGAAAAGCTCATAGGCATAGATTTGGACCGCGTGGGACAGGTTGAGGGAGGGAAACGCGTCGGATGCGGGGATGTGGGACGTCAGGTTGCAGAGTTGGATTTCCCGGTCCTCAAGGCCCGTACGCTCGTTGCCGAAGACCAGGGCCGCAGGGCCGGGATGATCCCTCAGCCGGGCGGCGGCTTCGGCGGGCGTCAGGGACCAGGCTTTCCGGCGGGCGCCCATGCGCCGGGTAACGCCGATGACCAGGGCGCACCCGGCGACGGCTTCTTCTAGGCAGGCGAAATGCTCTGCCCTTTCCCAGACATCGGCGGCGTGAACCGCACGGGCGCGGATGGCGTCCGCAGCGGAAGGGATGGAAATTTGCGGGGCGGCGATGCGCAGTCGGGAAAGGCCCATGTTTTTCATGCCCCGGCAAACAGCCCCTATGTTGCCCGGTTCGGAAGGCCGGGAAAGGATGATAACCGCGTCTTCAAGGTTCATGGGTTATCTTAGCGGAAAAGGCGGAGAAACCGCCAGGGCGTCCGCATTGCTCCCGTACCGGGACGATTTTTAATCAGCCGGGGCTTTCCAAAGCCCCGCGCCGGAGTTCGGAACTCCGATCGTTCTGCTTTGGACAGAATTAATTCACCTGAAGTTTTGGAACAGCCTCCCGGCTAAACCCTCACCTCCCCACCGACCAGCCGAGGCTCTCCTGCTGAATCTTGTAGAGCCGCGCAAATAGGCCGCCGCGGGCGAGCAGTTCTTCGCCCGTGCCTTCCTCCACCAGTCCGCCCTTATCAAGTACCGCGATCTTGTCCGCATCCATGATAACGCTAAGGCGGTGGGCGATCACGATTACGGTCCGGCCTTTGACCAGGGCGGAGATGGCCTCCTGGATGCGGATTTCGTTTTCCGGGTCAAGGGATGCGGTGGCTTCGTCCAGCAGCACAATGGGAGCGTCCTTGAGCAGGGCGCGGGCTATGGAGATGCGCTGGCGTTCGCCCCCGGAAAGGGTGGAGCCGTTTTCGCCGATCCGGGTGTTGTAGCCCTCAGGCATGGCGCGGATAAATTCGTCGCACCGGGCCATCTTCGCGGCGGCGTATACTTCCTCGTCGCGGGCGTCTTTCTTCCCGATACGAATGTTGTTCATCACCGTATCGTTGAACAGCACCACATCCTGGAACACAAAGCTCATATAACTCAAAAGCCGCTCCGGTTCTATGTCCCGAATGTTCCTGCCGCCTATGGTTATCTCGCCGCTTTTTACGTCCCAGAACCGGGCGATAAGGCGGGAAATAGTGCTCTTCCCGCTGCCCGAAGGCCCCACCAGGGCGGTAACGCCGTTACGGGGAATACTCAGGCTCACGTTTTTTATCACGTCTTCTTCGTTGTAAGCAAAGCTGATGTTTTTAAGCTCTATGTTGTGGTCCTGCAGGGAAATTGTTTCGTCGCCGGATAACAGGCTTTCGTCCCGGAGCTTCCGCATCCTTTCTGTTGAAAGGAGATAAAAGAAAAATTCCGGGAGGAGGGTTAGGAGCACCAGAAAGGGTCCGTAGATTTTCGCGCTGATAAGAACAAAGATGAGGAATTTTACCGGATCAAGCGCGCCATTCCCCAGCAGGGTAACGCCGGCGAAAATGACCAGGCCCATGCCGCTTTGCAGGATGATGCCCGCCAGGGATACAAACGTTCCGGAAATTCCTTCAAAAACAATAGCCCTGCGCAGCAAGGTCTTCATGGCGTCGTTAAGCCGGTCCCACCGTTCTCCGGTAAGGCCGAAGGCTTTAACAACCTTGATGCCCTCAAGGTATTCCTGTACCTGGTTTGACACTTCAAGTTTGGCATCCACGGTACGGCGGCCATGGCGTTCCTGGATCCTTTTTGTGATAAAGATGATGCCGAAAGAAACCGGCAGCGCGGCAAAAAGCGCCAGGGCCATGCGCCAGTCAAAGAAACACAGTACAACCGTTATCACCACCGATGTTATCGTATCGGCAAACATAGCCGGCACAAGGTGGCTCATGACGTGTTCAACATGCGTACAATCGTCCATCATGTTGGTGGTAAGTTCCGAAAGATCCTTGCGGTTAAAGAAACTTAACGGCAGCTTGCGGATATGTTCCGCTACCGCCATGCGTATCTTTTCCGCTTCGCCGTAGGCGGTCGTATAGGTCTTGCGGTACTGGTTACGGCCGGCGAGTACATGCAGCAGCGCGCCCCCAAGCCCCGCGCCGAAAAGTTTCCATACCGCGGCGGCATCAAGGGCTTTTCCGGACATAAGGGGATTAAGAACCGCCATAATGATCTGAATGATCACGGCAAAGGCGATGAACACGGTCAAATTCAAAAGGATCGTGGCGAAAACCCCGCGCTTAAAATCCCGGTACCCTTCTTCCGTTAAACCGAACAGTTTTTGTATGTTAAACATGAGCTTCCTCCTTAGGGAAAGGACCCGCACCGGTCCTCAGCTTCCATCGCATGGCTCCCGTGTATTGCTCCCACATCCGGCTGTAGCGCCCGCCCGCATGTACCAGGCTGTCATGCCGGCCCTGCTCAACAACCCTGCCCCCGTCAATCACCAGAATCTTGTCCGCCCCCCGCACGGTGGAAAGACGGTGGGCGATGATAATCACCGTTTTATCTTTCATGAGCCTTTCAAAGGCCTTCTGAATCTTCTGCTCGTTTTCCGGGTCCGCGAAGGCGGTTGCCTCGTCCAGCACGATGATGGGGGCGTCCTTGAGGATGGCACGGGCAATGACGATGCGCTGCCGTTCCCCGCCCGAAAGGTGAATGTTCTTCGCGCCAATGACCGTGGCGTACCCGCCGGGCAGTTTCTCGATAAACTCATGGCACTGGGCGGCTTTCGCGGCGGCGATGACGTCATCACGGGAAGCGCTTCTGTTACCCACAAGGATATTATCCATGATGCTCTGCTTGAACAAAAACACATCCTGAAACACAAAACTCACGATGCTCATAAGGTATTCGCCGGACATGTCCCGAATGTCCACCCCGCCTATCGTTACCGCCCCGTCCCGCACATCGTAGAACCGGGGGATAAGATGGGCGATGGTCGACTTCCCGCTCCCCGAAGGCCCCACCAGGGCGGTAACCGCGCCCTGTTCCGCGGTAAAGCCGGCCCCCAAAAGGGCGGGGATTTCCTGTTCCGTCTCCCCGGCGGAAAGCGCCGTATAGGCGAAGTGTACGTTTTCAAACCGGACGGAATAGGAAGACGCCCTTTGGGGAGAAACCGCTTTCTTAAGGGGGGGCGTGTCCAGTATTTTATCCATCCGTTCTATCCCGTCGGCAACCTGCCTTCCCAGGGAGGAAACATACATCAGTTTGATAAACGGCTGCGGTATGGACACGGAGAAGAGCAGATAAAATACCGAAGCCAGGGCAAAGGAGGGATAATCCCGCACGTCCCCAGAGATAAAAATAATTACCGGAACCACAAACAAATACACATGGTGTATGATCGTCATATACAATACCCAGGGCGTCTCAAAGGCAAAGGTATATTCCCGGACAAACTTACCGTAATTCATGATCACGTCATGGAAATGCCGGAAGGAAAAAATCGTCTGGTTAAAGGCTTTGACCACCGATATTCCCCGCACATATTCCACCGCGGCGTTGTTCATTTCTTCCAGGGATGTCTGGTATTTCTCCATATAGACCCGCACCAGGTTGCCGCCGTAGGCCGCCGCCTGCAGCAAATACCCCAGCAGGATCGGCGCGAGGCTCGCCAGGCCCAGCCGCCAGTCGAACACCATCAGGATAATCAGGATAATGACCGGCATAGCTAGGGAACCCGCAAGGTCGGGAAGCTGGTGGGCAATGAAGGCTTCAAGCTTTTCAATGTTGACATCAACGATCTTCCGCAGCTTGCCGGTGGAATTGCGGGTATGAAACCCCAGGGGCAGGGAAGCGATATGATCGGTAAATTCCAGTTTAAGCCTGTAAATCGTCGTGAAGGCGGCGGCATGGGAACACATGAGCGCGGCGAAGTAGACCAGCACCGCTGCCGCAGCGCCGCCAAACGCCACGGCGCCCAGGTTCACCAGCAGCGCACGGTCAAGCGGGCCGGCAAAGCGGGTAACTATCTCTTTGATGATAAAATAGGCCGCGATAAACGGCGTAAACGACAGGGCGTTGCTGGCCGCCGAAAGGAAACAAGCCGCGAGAACAAGCGCCTTCCTTCGCAGGGCAAGTTCCAGAAGCCGGGCCATGCCGGTTTTGCGCGATTCCTTCTTCTTCATGTATAATCCTCCTCTTTTGTGCGCAATGCGCAGCAGCTTCTTGCTTCAGAATCCAACTATGTTAGATTAGCTTTACATATAGTTATATTTCATTAACAATACGGCGTCAACCGCAATCCCCGGGGCGGGGATGCCGCGGGCCGCGGGGGACAGCCGTTCCCGCGGCGTCTTGCTGGAATTTCCCGCCAAAATACGTGATACTTGCTAAATCATGGACAATACCGCGGGCCGAAAAAGCAAAATGTTTTCCGTCAAGATTGTGCGGCTGTATAAACACCTTTCGATTAATAAGCAAGAAACCGTACTATCGGAACAGCTCCTGCGGACTGGAACCGGCATAGGCGCAACCCTGGCGAGGGCCGGCTGCGCCGCGGGCAGGCAGGAATTCCTGGATATGCTGTACGCCGCCCTTAAATCGTGCGCGGAGACGAAATACTGGCTGGAACTGCTCAACGACACCGCGCTGATTACTGAATACGAATATCACAATACCATAGATGACTGTGAGGAACTGCGGCGGCTGCTGGCTGCGGGCATAAAGCACATGCAGGCGCCCCGGCAGCCCGGAGAAAAGCCCGCGGACCCCGCCCAGCGGTTCCCGGCGGTTTCCGCCGGGGAATAAACGACATGCGCGTCCGGCGCTGCCGGGCCCCGTCTTCTTGACCGGGACCGGCCCGCCGGGGCGGAGGCCCGCACCGCGGGCGTTTAGCGCGCAGCCAATTCGGATTGGACCAGGCTCCGGGGCATACCGGTTTGGCATCCGGCAGGCCGTATGCTGCCCGCCGGGGAAAGCGGCAGGAAGGCGGAGAGGCCGCTTTTGGGCCAAACCACGCCGTTTTGGGCCAAACCCGCCGTGTTTGGGGCCAAACCCGCCGTGTTCCTGCCCCCGAACGCTCCATTGCTGATCAAGAACGCTCCATTGCTGATCAAGAACGCTCCATTGCTGATCAAGAATGCTCCATTCTTGATCAAGAATGCTCCATTCTTGATCAAGAATGCTCCATTCCTGATCAAGAATGCTCCATTCCTGATCAAGAATGCTCCATTCTTGATCAGGAACGCTCCATTCTTGATCAGGAACGCTCCATTCTTGATCAGGAACGCTCCATTCTTGATCAGGA
>JAITLF010000231.1 GCA_031278025.1 Treponema sp. | reverse complement strand
CGCTAGTACTTACTATAGCGCGGAACCCTAAAAAAACAATCCCTCTGGTTTGAATTGGCTCTGGTCCTTAGGGCCTCACTATACTATCATGGTGCAACGCGGCAAGCGTTTTTTAGGAGGAGCGGACGCATGAATACTCTGGAATCCCTCTTTGATTCCCTCCGGGCGGCTCAGCTTGAACTGTCCCTGCAGAACCGGCAAAAAAAGGACGCGGCCCTTGCGGGGGCTATGGCCGCCATTGATGCGGACCGGGCGGCCATCCTTGCGGCCAACCGTGCGGACGTGGAACGCGCCCGTGCCTGCGGGATGAAGGAAGCCCTCCTTGACCGGCTGCTCCTCTCTGACAAGCGGATAGATGATATTATAGAAGGGATAGCCGCCGTGATCCGGCTGGACGACCCAATAGGCACGGTAAAGGCGGGCTGGACCCTGCCGAATGGCCTTCTGGTGGAACAAATCACCGTACCCCTGGGAGTGGCGGCCATCATTTACGAGTCCCGGCCCAACGTTACCGCCGATGCCTTCAGCCTGGCCTATAAAGCGGGATGCGCCATACTGCTGCGGGGTTCCTCGGCGGCGCGGGAGTCGAACCGCGCTTTGGCGGCGGCCATCACCAGGGGCCTTGCCGAAACGGGGGGCGTACCCGGCGCGGTAGCCCTGACCGGCGCGGAAAGCCGGGACGAGGTAGACCTGATCCTCAACGCACGGGGCAAGATAGACGTGGTCCTGCCCCGTGGCGGCCGGGACCTGATACGCCGGGTAACTGACAACGCCCGCGTCCCGGTAATCGAGACCGGAGAAGGCAACTGCCACATCTACGTAGAACCCAGCGCGCCCAGGGATCAGGCGGTGGACATCATCGCAAACGCCAAACTTCAGAAGCCCGGCGCCTGCAACGCGGTGGAAACCCTGCTGGTCCGCCGGGACGCACTGGCCGCGCTCATGCCCCAGCTGGCGGAGCGTCTTGCGGGTAAGGCGGAACTCCGGTGCGACGGCCCCTCCAAAGCCGCCGCCGCATCAGGCGGCCTCCCTTCGGGCCTCCTCCTGAAAGATGCCGAGGAGGAAGACTGGTCCACCGAATTTTTGGACTACATTCTGGCCGTAAAAACCGTGGATTCCCTGGACGAAGCCGTTACCCACATCAATCGTTACGGGACCAGGCACTCGGAGGCCATTCTCACCAACGACCTCCGGGCCGCGGAAGAATTTACCCGCCGGGTAGACGCGGCCTGCGTATACGCCAACGCCTCCATCCGGTTCACCGACGGCGGGGAATTCGGGTTCGGCGCGGAACTGGGGATCAGCACACAGAAGTTTCATGCCCGTGGACCCATGGGACTTGAAGTCCTGACAACGATAAAGTACCGCATTTCAGGCTCCGGCCAAATACGGCAGTAACCGTGTGATAACGGCATGATACGGGAATTAATCGCCCAGGCGCGTAAAATCGTTATTAAAATCGGCTCCAATACCCTGACGGATAAAGACGGCAGAATCAGTGTCCCCTACCTGGAAGAATTCGCCGCCCAGGTAACCGCCCTGATCCGTAGCGGGAAGCAGATAATTTTGGTGTCCTCCGGCGCACGGGTGGCGGGTCTGTCCTCCCTGGGGAAATGGGTCCGCAAGCAGGACATCCATTACAAACAAGCCCTCTGCGCTGTGGGCCAGGTAGAACTTATGGCGGCATGGCGGCGGGCCTTTGAAGCGGGGGGCATACATGTCGGCCAGATTCTCCTTACCCAGGAAGATTTCGGCGACTCCATCCGAACCCTCAACATGCGGAACACCCTCTTTACCCTGATGGACGAGGGGATAATCCCCATCATCAACGAGAACGACACGGTCAGTGTTGAGGAAATCCGCATCGGCGACAATGACACGCTGGCCGCACTGTCGGCGGTGCTTTGGAGCGCGGAACTTCTTATCCTCTTCAGCGATATAGACGGCCTCTACGACAAGAATCCCAAAGAATATCCGCACGCTCATCTGGTTGAGGAAGTTCGGGACATAGCCGCTGTCAGAAACGCTGTCGCTATCGGAAAGGCCAGCAGTTTTGGTACGGGGGGAATCGCCACTAAAATTGATGCGGCCCAGCGGGTCCTTTCTTACGGTATACCCATGATCCTGGCCCACGGCGGACGGCCCCGGGCCCTGGACGCCCTTGCCGCGGGAACCCAGGCGGGAACAGCGTTTCTACCGTAAGACCTTATCTTAGAGCCTGTTGCAAAGGTATACGCACGCAACAAATTGCACATTTATACTATTTTATGCGCGAAGCGCAACAGGCGCTTAATCAGTATCTTTTTTGCATATATCGCTCCGGTTCTGCAGACTGATAAGCTGGTCTATCTGGCAGAGAACATAGTCCTGAAATTCAGGATTGAGTTCTTTGAACAGGCTTGCTATCCGGTCGCATTTTTCTTCAGCAGTTGATATGAACATTTGCCCCCTGCCGGTTTTGAGCCACTCTTTATTCACTCCAAAGGCCATTGCGATCAGTTGGATAATCCGCTCATTAACGCGCCGGTTTCCAAGTTCTATTTCGGCCAGATAACCGTTCGATATATAAATTGCCTTTGAAAATTTTATCTGCGGCAAATTTAAAGCATGACGTACTTCTTTAATGCGTACATTGACAGAATCATTGACAGGCATAGCGCCTCCCCATTACGAACGTAAATTATACCACAATGGAACTCACTATGCAAGCAGTTTGAAAAACAGAGAAAAACATTGACAATGCTCTCATAGAATATTATAATACTCTCTAAGTGAGAGGTTTAATAAAGGAGGGATCTAAATGATAACCGAAAAGTTAGAAGAGTTATATAGTAAATTCAAAAAACTTTCAGAGGAAAATCAGCACTTCATAATTGGTTATTCAGAAGGTTTACGGCAGGCTCAAAATACATTAAAAAATAATTTCTCCAATGATAAACCCGCCGCCGCAAACAAAAAATAATTACCTGGCGGTCCGCCTAGCAGTTTGTTGCGTTTCGCACATAACGTCCTAAAAAATCGCCGTAAAGCGATTTTTTTACCGCATGAACAAGTCCGTCATAGTCAAGGCTGATGGAAGCGGCGGCCTTGATAAGCCGGCGGCGGACGAAAAATGTGAACTCTTGGTAACGGGCGTGATAAAGCATGGCCAGTGGGGCTGTTCAAAAACCACAGGTGAATAAATTCTATTCAAAACAGAACGATCGGACCCCGGAACTCCGATTTCGGACTTCGGAACTCCGATAGTTCTGTTCTGAACAGAATTTATTCATCTAAATCCCTCTGCATTGAGGTTTTTGAACAGACTTAATTATAAAACTGAAATTTCGCCGTCGTGCATGAAGGGTATAACAATCGGCGCTGAGAAATCCGGCACAAAATGAAAAAAGCGAATTATTCCAAAACATCCTCATCATTGTCTTGATAGCGGAAGCGAAATTGTTCCATGCCGATATTATAAATACCAGGAATATTATTACCTTTCAAGGAACCGCCGCGGCGGCGATCGAAAAGGCGTTTAAAAATTCCGTTGAAGATTATCTGGCATGGTGTAAAGAAGAAGGGCTGGAGCCGGAAAAACCCTATTCAGGAAAATTCAATCTGCGGCCGCCGCCGGAATTGCATAAAGAGGCGGCAATAAAAGCCAAAAAACTAAAAATTGCAATAAACGCTTTGTAGAAAAAGCTGTCATTGATGAAATTGCCGCCGCACATTAGTCCGTTGTAAAAATTCTCCACGAGAAATTCGGTGTCAGTCATTCCTGCGTTATCTGGAATATACATAATCCCTTTTTTAGAGAACAACACGGGAAGCGGGGAGAGGTATAACAAACGGATTCTTGGGACAAAGCACCAACCGTGTTTTACCACCGCTGATGCCTGGAGTAAACAGAAACGCTTTTACCAACTACACCACCACTGTCGGGATACTAAGGCCGGGTGTAACTCTTCCAGACTATGCTTGAGGCCAGATCGACATAAGGATTGCCGTTTATCGACTTGACCAGGGAAAGCCAGTAATTCGCCTCGTTTTGCGAGGTATACGGGCCTATGCGGACCCGGTACCAGGTTTCGCCTTTCACATCCCCATTTTCAATGACAGCGGTCAGTCCCTTGCCCGCCAGAATTTCCTTAGCCTTCTCGGCCTGGTTTTTTGTGGGGAAGGACCCGGTCTGAACCCAATAGGCATCGTACCCCCCCCGGCTTTGTTGCTGCGGGACGACCCGGGCCGCCGGCGCGGTTGTTTTCCGGGAAGCGGCGGCCGCCGCTGTTCGGGCAGGAGAAGCCACGGCAACTGTCAGGGCGGACGGGAGTTTAGCGGCGCCGGAAGCACCGGGTTTATCCGCCGGGCGGTTCACGCGTTCTGTCCGGGACGCCGGAGCGGGCGAAGACCGGGACGCCGGAGCGGGCGCGGATCGGGACGGCGGAGATGAGTTTGGAACCGCCGCCGTCTGAGGCCGGGGAACATTGATGACCACACGGGTATCTTTCTTCTCTTCCTGACGCTCTATCAAAGCCGGCTGGCCAGTGTCGCTGTTAATATAGAACCGGTTTTCCTGAATCGCCGAAGCCGAACTGGGCGGAACTTGCAGGGCCTGGTAGTTGCCGGAATTCCGTACCAGCTCGGCAGGATCCGCCGTTGCAGGCTGCTCTTGACTCAGCGACCGGTCCGTTTCGGGGGAAGAACCCTCTGCTCCGGGAACCGGGGAACCGGCTATACCGGGAGTAACCTCAATATCCGGCGTAATGGTAATGGCGGAAACGCCCCCTGGGGCAACTGCCGGATCCAGGGTTCCCGGAACCCCAACGGGAACAGTCCGTTCCGGCATAGCAGCCGCCGTTACCGCCGGCACCGGATTCCGGGGCGAAAAGATCATTAGAGAAGCTCCGATCACGACTACCAGAAACACACCTACCGAAATAGTTACCAACAATAATTTCTTCTTTTCCATATATGCACCACCATCCCCAAAATCCCTTACGCGGGAGGAATCCCTAATCGGGAGAGAATCACTGCTACTTGTTTCTTCAACCCGCGCCGCCACAGACGGGTACCGGCACAGGTATAGCCCCGATTATGTACGATATAAATATCGGATTCCCGAAAAAAATATTGAGCGGCGAATTCACGCTGACTGGAGAATCGCTTAAGGAGTTCCACCCAGGGAAGGCGGTCCCGTTTCCGCGCCCGTAACAGGCGGGTCAGGACCGGGGCCTTTACCAGGATGATGGCGTCTATACGGTCCAGGGCAGCGGACTTGTGAAGCAGGGCGGCGTTTATCACGCAGGGCCGCCCCCCCTGGCGTTCTATCCACTCAATGGTAAGCCGATTTGCCGCGGGATGGACCATTCCCTCCAGGGCGGCGAGTTCCGCCGGATTCCCAAAGACCAGCGCGCCCAGCCGCCTGCGGTCAACCGCCCCGTCCGGCCCCAGGACACCGGGACCAAAGCGGGCAAGAATGGCATCCCGCTCATCTTCCAGGGCTTTATGCCCCAGCTTGTCCACGTCCAGGACCGGAAGGCCCCGCGCTTCAAGCAGCCGGGCCACATGATTCTTCCCGGCACAGTACATCCCGGTCAGGCCGATTACCGGGGATCGAATACCATCGGTTCTTCTCATATTTGCAGCATACTACTCTTGACTTAAAGGTAACGTCAACATTTACAATTCGGACCCGGAAAGACAGTAAACATTTTCTATGTCAACGGAGGGAATCATGTCGTCTAAAGTATATTTTTCCAATATGGCGTATTCCGCCTACGAAGCGGATCAGACCCTGCCGCGCAAGATGGAACGCCAGCTTGAAGTAAGCGGCCTGGGAGACACGGTAAAGGACAAGAACGTAGCCATCAAGATCCATGTAGGTTCGGAAATCGGGTATTCCACCATTCCGCCGGTCTTTATGCGTATCCTCGCCTCTTTTGTAAAGGACCATGGAGGCAAGTGCTTTTTTGTGGACCATTACATCGCGTCCCGCCATCCCGAACACCGGGGCTATACCCAGGAAAGCCTGGGCGCTCCGGTCCTGGAAGCCGCGGGCCATCTAGGCAAGTACCTGTATACCAGGGAGGTAGACCACAAAGGCTTTAAGCATGTGGACATAGCCGGCCTGGTACACGACGCGGACTTCCTCATCAACTTTTCCCATGTAAAGGGCCACGGCTGCTGCGCCTTTGGGGGCGCGGTAAAGAACATCGCTATGGGCTGCGTCAGCGACCGTACCCGCCGGGAACAGCACGGCCTTGAAGGCGGCCTTACCTGGGACGCGGCCAATTGCGTACATTGCGGCGCCTGCGTGGAAGCCTGTAACCACCAGGCCAATTCCTTCGACAAAGACGGCGCGTACCGCGTGAATTTCCACAACTGTACCCTGTGCCAGCACTGCTACAAGGTCTGTCCCACCGGGGCCATCAGGGTAACGGACACAAGCTATCACGACTTTCAAAAGGGCCTGGCCATCTGTACCAGGACCGTGCTTGACTCCTTTGAACCGGGAAACGTGTTCTTCATCAACCTCCTCATCCAGATTACGGCAATGTGCGACTGCTGGGGCATGACCACCCCCTCCCTGGTTCCGGACATAGGCGTTATGTCTTCCTGGGACATGGCGGCCATAGAGACCGCCAGTTTAGACCAGATTAAATACGAAAACCTGAACCCCGAAGGCGTTCCGGAAGGAATCGCCCTGGGCGATACGGGCCACCTCTTTGAACGCCTCCACGGGAAAGACCCCTATTCCCAAATCCGGTTCCTGGAAGAACTGAACATGGGCAAGGGGGAGTATGTTTTGGAGATGGTGAAGTAGATTGAAGAAGAGGGCTCCGCCCCGAACCCCACGCGGGGCTCCGCCCCGCGAGGTGCGGGCAGCGTCCCCCGGTCTAGAAGTTCCAGACCCAGGTCTGGAACTTCTAGACCCAGGTCTGGAACTTCAAGACCCAGGTCTAGAGGTTCAAGACCCAGGTCTGGAACTTCAAGAAATGAGGTCTGGAACTTCAAGAAATGAGGTCTAGAGGTTCAAGAAATGAGGTCTGGAACTTCAAGAAATGAGGTCTGGAACTTCAAGAAATGAGGTCTGGAACTTCAAGACCGGCCTCCGCGGGCCCCGGAGCTTGCCCCGGAACCTGCGGACCCGCGGTCAGCGTTGCGCCGCTCTTCACGGTTATGAGGGGGCTGGCGGAGGCGGCAGCGTTCACCCCGCCATACTTTGCTCATACCGCGCAGCTCGCCGTATGCTTCTTATGCCCTGATGTGCTATATTTACCCTATGAAAATTGATGATCCTGTAGTAACGGAAAACTTAGCGGAACTAGTCCGGCGTTTGGCGCAAACTAATGACCAAAGACTTATTAACGACTTCTTGCACTGCCTCCTGACCCCTTCCGAGATTGCGGACATAGCTGCCCGTTGGGCCCTGGTCAAAGCCCTGAACAAAAAGATACCCCAGCGGGAAATCGCGGAGACCCTGGGGCTTTCCCTGTGCAAAATTACCCGCGGATCGCGGGAACTAAAGAAGTCAAATTCGGCTTTTAAGCGCATGTTGGAACTTCCGGACTAATACGTTGATTCGGCTAAAACTAACCTGAATGAGGGAGAAGGACTGGGGGGAGAACCGGCTGCGGCGCCGGAACAACGCGTGAAAGAAGGGCTGGGGCAGGTATTAAACCGGACGAAGCGGGAAACCCCGCCGGTAAAGGCAGCATTGGGGATACAACCATCGGAAGGTACCATATAATGCTGGAACATGTTCAAGAGTCAGAGAAAAAATGCGTATAGAACGTGACAACAGCAAAACCGGGCCGCTCTATCAGCAGATCGTGGAACAGATCACCCGGGACATCGCCCAGGGCAGCCTGCCTCCGGGATACCATCTGCCCACAGTACGGGCGCTGTCCGCTGAAAGCGGTATTTCCCCGGGAACCATCAAGCACGCCTACGATATACTGGAACAGAGCGGGCTTATCCGCAAAACCAGGGGAAGCGGGACCTTTGTCTATTCCGACAAGGTTGAATTGGGCAGTACCAAGGCAAAAGCCATGCGGGCCATTGATGAGATGCTGGATACGGTGCAGAACCTTTCCTTTTCGTTAAATGACATACGGATATTCCTTGACCTTAAGATTCGGGAACGGGAAGAGCATATACAGCAAGTCATGGTTGCCGCGGTAGACTGTAACCCGGAGGCCCTCGCGATGATGTGCGCCCAGATTGCCGAGCTTCCCCACACGGAGGTCAACAAATATCTCCTGGAAGAGGTTCTGAAATCCCCCGCGCACTTCAACCCGGCGGCGGACCTGGTGGTTACCACCTCAACCCATTACGAAGATCTTATCGGAAAGATGCTGCCCGGCAGCCAGCCCTGCCGCCTGGTAATGACCGTTGCCACAAACACGGCCCTGGAACTGGCCGCCCTCCCCTCCGGGACCCGGCTTGGAATCATCACCGCCAGCGAGCGTTACGCTCAGTTGATGCTCCGGGCCTGCGGAACCTACGGAAAACTTGCCACCCCCGTAGGGCTGGCTTTTTTCGGCAACCGGAACAGTATCCATGAACAGATAAAGGAATGCGACCGGCTGCTTCTACCGGCCAACTACGAACTCTTTGCCTCCCAGGAAGAGGCTACGGTTATCCGGTTCTGCACGGAAAGCCACCGTCCCATCTTTTATCATTATCAGGTGGAACGGGGATCCCTGCTCTTCCTGGAAGAACAAATCGAAAAGATTTTTAAAGCCGGCCAGG
>JAITLF010000204.1 GCA_031278025.1 Treponema sp. | reverse complement strand
CTGCCCCTTATGGTCCCTGACGATTGCCCCGGCGCAGTCCCTGATATACCGGGCCCGGCGGTTATAGCCGAGGCCGCTCCATTCCCGCATCGCGGCTTCCAGGGAGGCGCGGGCCAGGTTCTGGGGGGAAGGCCAAAGCCGCATCCAGCGCTCCCAATAGGGGATCACCCGGTCTGTTTGGGTTTGCTGTAACATGAATTCGGAGACCAGGACCCCCCAGGGATCGGCGTTTTGCCGCCAGGGAAATACCCTCCCCGCTTCCTCATAATGGGAATAGATGATATGCCGGAATTCGGCTATATCTCGCGGATCGTTAGCGTTCATGAATTCCTGAGGCGTTTACCCGCAGGCTCCTGTCCTGGCTTGCCGGACGATGATGTCCACTATGGCGGCAGGGGCAAGGTCATCGGTTTTGATGATGAGATCCGCGAAGTCGTATTTGTCGTTATCGATATTGTAGTTTTTTATATACCGTTCTCTGTCCTGCTTATCCCGGTCTTCCGTAAAAGCCGCCACCATTGCGGGATCGCCCCCTTCCCGGTTCAGTATGCGCTTTACCCGTATATCAGGGGACGCCGTAAGAAAAACCTTGAGATCCGCATCTTTAAGCATCCAAATGGCCAGGCGGGAACCCAGTACGCATCCACCACCCTCCCTGGCAAGGGCCACCTGGCGGCGGTCTATCTCCCGGTCCCAGGAATCGTCTTCTTTCGCCAGGGAAATCACTTCCTGAAGCGTTAAGCCCCGCTCATGCGCCAGGTTCCTGAAGGTAAAGTTGATAAACCGCAAACCCAGGGCTTCGGCCACCAAGCGGCTTACGGTGGTGTTGCCGCAGCCGCTCTTTCCTGAGATAGCTATTTTTATATCCTCTTTTCCCCTTTTCTCCATTTCCCCGCTTCCCTTTCCCCGCTTCGCTGCTTCGCTGCTTCGCTTGGTCCGTTCCAACTCCCCCGTTCCAGTCCCTCCGTTCCAACTCCCCTGTTTCGGCCTCCCCGTTCCGGCCCCCCGTTCCCTACTCGACATTCCGCAGCTGTTCCCGAATGTTCTCCAGCGCGTCTTTCATATCCACCACCGCGCGGCTTACCTCCAGATTCGGCATCTTGGAACCTATGGTATTGATTTCCCGGTTGATCTCCTGGCTAAGAAAATCGAGCTTTTTCCCCAGACTTCCGTTCCGGTTGGCTTCCGCCCTGAATTCAGCCAGATGAGCCCGAAGCCGGGAGATTTCTTCAGCGATGGTATACTTCACCAGGAGGGCCGCCGTTTCAGTGAGGACGCGGTTTTCATCAACATTATCCCCCAAAAGTTCGGTAAAACGGCTTCGCAGGTTCTCCTGAAAAGCTGTTTCCATTGCCGGTACCTGGTTCGCTACACTTTCCGTCAGGGATTCCAGAAGGGCGACAAGAGAGAGTATGTCCGCTTCGGTGTGGTTTCCTTCCCGTATACGTTCCGCCTCAAACCGATCCGCCGCGATTTGCAGCACAGGCTTGATGATCTGGCCGTACCGCTCGTCGTCCCGGTTTTTTTCAATGTCCAGTACCCCTTCCATCCTCAGGAGCGCCGCCAGGGAAGGTTTTTCCGCGATGCCTAGTTCCTCGGCCAAAACCGCGAAGGCTCCCCCATAGGCCCGGACCGCCGCCCGGTTCACCGAAATCGAGACCGGAAAGTTATGCTCCCTGAGCCTGACGTTCACCTCAATCTTTCCTCGGTTGAATCGACCGGCAAGGTATTCCCGTATTCCCGGTTCCAGGGCAGAAAGAAAGGGCGGCATGGTAACTGACATTTCCAGGAACCGGCTGTTATAGCCTTTAAGTTCCACCAATAAGGATATGTTTTCATCCTGTCTGACCGCGTAGGCGTATCCTGTCATGCTTTCCATTAAGACCCCCCGGCGCTTTCGCTGCGGTAATACTCCGCCAAAAACCGCCCTAATTTCCAGTTGTCCCCGGCCCCCATGGTAAGGAAGAGGTCTCCGGGGCGGAGCATCTTTTTCAAAGTTTCCGCCGCATCCGGGGGTTCTTCAACATAATAGACCCGATCCCGCAGGGCCAGCGTCTTTTCAAACAAGGTTCTTCCCGTAACGCCGCCATTGTAGGCTTCCCGTGCGGATCCGTAAATGTTATGAAGAAAAAGCAGGTCCGCCGCGCCAAAGGAAGAAGCGAAGTCATCCAGCAAGGCGGCGGTCCTGGTATAGGTGTGGGCCATGAAGCTCAAGACTATACGCCTTTGAGGATAGAATTCCCGAAGCCCTTCCAGGGTCGTTTTTATCGCCGTAGGATGATGCCCGTAATCGTCCATGAAAAGGATGCCCTTGTATTCGCCTAAAATCTCGGACCGCCGCTTGCTTCCCCGAAAGTCCTCCAAAGCCCGGCGCACGTGGTCCCGCCGTTCTTCCGTCCAGCCATCTTCACCGAATTCAGTCCGCACCAGGGAATCGGTCAAAGCCAGGGCCGCCACCGCGTTCAGGGCATTGTGCCGTCCCGAAAGGCGCAACGTGAGTTCCGTAGGAAAGGATGAATCAGGTGAGGTCCCCCGGAGGCGTATCGCCATGCGTTCTTCCGAAACCCGGCAGCTTGTTATCCCGAAAGGACCCGGCGCGGTAAACCCGTAGGGAACCAGACTAATGCCACGAATGCCACGCACCCGTTCCGCCACTTCCCGTGCGCCGGGATTGTCGGCGCAGAAAAAGAGCTCTCCGCCCGAAGGAAGTTTAGCGGTATATTCCAGGAAGGCGTCCCGAATCGACTGATACGTGGGAAAATAGTCCTGATGATCGCTTTCCACACTGGTAAGGACTATGCGCCGGGGATGAAAGGCAAGAAAATGCCGGCGGTATTCGCAGGTTTCGGCAATGAAATAGTTATTCCCCAGGTTGAGGGTAGACCTGCCGTTTCCGCCAAAGCCGCTTACGGCGCTTCCGGCCAGAACCTGAACCGGAAGGCCCGCTCCCCTGGCAAGGGCGCCGGTCATGGCGGTAGTAGTGGTTTTACCGTGGACCCCGGCTATGCCCGATGCGTCAAACCGTCCGGAATACGCGCCCAAGGCGTCGGGGTATTTCGCCAGGGGAATCCCCAGGTCCAGGGCTTTCCGGAGTTCCGGGTTTGTTTGCGGCGAATAGGCGGCGGAATAGATCACCAGGTCTGCTTCCGGAGGTATATGGGAAGGGTCAAAGGATTCGTAATACGGTATACCCAATTCCTTGAGTATGCCGTCGGTATAAAAACCCTCGTCCCGGTCCGTTCCGGAGACCCTGACGCCGGAATTATGCAACAACTCGGCCAAAGCGCAGGTTCCCGTACCCTTAATACCCACAAAGTAGACGGCCCGCCCTGCCTGCATAGCCTCCGCAACTTCCATACCGGACATGGTACTCTACAGGGTATCATTTTAACAAGTCAGGAACCCCAGGGCAGGCAATTTGAGGGGGAGACTTTCTACTTTCCCACCGTATCCTGTATCACCGTCAGCGTCCGCTCGGCGCAACGGTCCCAGGAGAAAGCTTTGACCCGTTCCAGGCCAAGGGCGCGGCATTCCCGGTAGCGTTCACGGTTCGTGGTGATGGTTATCATACGGTCGGCTATGTCCTCGCTGTTCCAGGGATCGAAGTAAAGGGCCGCGTGTTCGGCGGTTTCCGGCAAGGAGGCGGTACGGGCGCAAACCACCGGGACCCCGGAGGCCATAGCTTCCAGGACGCCCAAACCGAAGCCTTCATATAACGAAGGAAAAACGACGAAGTCCGCGCCGGAGTAGAGTTCCGGGAGGCTTGTAGAGGGGAAATGGCCGGTAAAGAAGATGTCGTTCCGGTACCGGCTCTTCGACGCGGCGGCCTTCACCAGGTCCGCGCCGTGGCTGTCCGCACCGGCCAGAACCAAACGGTGGGGGTAGCGGGTCTGCTCTTTGAAGATTTCAAAGGCCTCGAAAAGCCGTACGTGGTTCTTGACCGGGTAATCAATACGGGAAGCGTAGAGGATGTAAGGCCGGCGGAAACTAAAAGGCTGGATGAGGACCACGCTTTCCTCGTTTCGCGGACGGGGATAGAAGGCGGTAAGGTCCACGCCGTTGGGGATCACCTCAATGTGCGATTCCTTAACCCGGACCTTATCCACCAGTTCCTGTTTGACCCACTGGCTCACAGCAATGACGCGGTCCAGATGGCGGAGGGAATTGGGGAACATCACCCGCAACGCCGGTCCCAGATGTTCGCGTGTCCTCATATTTCCCCAGAAAACCGCCATATCGTGAACCGTTCCTATGGACGGACAGGGGGAGTTGTAGGCCAGACTCCGGTGGGCGGCGGGAAAGAAACAACCGTCGTATTCCCGGCTCCGGGAAAACTTGGGGTATTTAAAAAAATGCCAAAGGGAATTAGCAGTTCTGCCGCTGACAAAACACTGAGGGATGAATTCTATATCCGGGGCGGTCTGGCTGAAAGCAAACCGGTCAACATCCCAGCCGAATATCTCAAAGCGAGCGCCAGAAGGGGGTATCCGTTTCAAGAGTTGGTGGAGGTAGATGCCCACACCTGATTTTCCGCCGTCACAGGCGAAGGTATCTATACCTATCTTCAAGGATGTCTCCTACGGGGTATCATAACATAAGGGTTCTCCCTGCCGCAAGCTCTAAATGTTTTTATGAAATAATTGATGGTGATGGTTTTTTGCATAGTTCCATTTTACCACCTTCCCGCCACATTGCCTTTTTTATCATACGTTCTGCATCACCACTCCAAAAAGAGCGGTTTCCCTTCAGGAAAGAGAGATTTCCTGGAATTATGCCAAACTTGGGCGGCGGCCCGTCGGAGTCCGCCCGCGCTCCCCGCAGGGCTCTGCCCCGCACCCCGCCGGGGGGACAGACCGTGTAAAAACTCTGTCTTTTTAGTCATCAAGGAGCTAAGAGTAGGAGAGCAAGCAGGTATGATTTTCCAGTAAGCAGGGAGCGGCGGAGAACAACTACCCGGCCAGGCATCCTATCAGCCTCTTGCAGCCCAGTATATTGATTACCCGCTTTATGTTGTAGGCAAGAAAGGTCAGGAAAATTCCCCCGCCACATTCCGTAATCCTTTGGTTAAACAATACCCCGTGTCCATACCGCGCTTTAGCGTTCCAAACGGATGTTCAACGATACTCTTCCGTTGAGGCTGTCGAATTAATATACAAAACACTAACAGTGTGGTATACTTTTCCCTATTATGGCCCGTTATAAATACTTTGATAAATCCCAGGGGTTATTCCTGACCGTCTCCCTTGAGGAACAGCTCATACCCGGCTCCTTTGAGCATACCGTGAACTACCTCATCGACCAA
>JAITLF010000184.1 GCA_031278025.1 Treponema sp. | reverse complement strand
ATTGGGACGGCAGGATCGCCGAAGACACCGTGGGCTTTGTTACCCAGGTGGGCGATTCGGTGGCGACGATTTACGGGCTGGACGGGGCGATTTACGGCGAGCTTGTAAAATTCGCGTCCGGCGCGGAAGGCATCGTCCTTAACCTCGAAGAAGACGGCGTCGGCTGTGTGCTTCTTTCCGGGGAAAACCTTGTCAAGGACGGCGAGGAAGTCCGGGGCACCGGCAAGGTGGTGTCGGTTCCTTCGGGAGAGGGGCTTTTCGGCAGGGTGGTAAATCCCCTGGGAGAATCCGTGGACGGCAAAGGCCCCATCGAGGCGGAAGAGTACCTGCCGGTGGAATCCCCGGCCCCGCCCGTGATAGACCGGGGCAGCGTCGATACGCCGCTTGAAACCGGAACCCTTTCGGTGGACGCGATGATCCCCGTGGGCCGGGGACAGCGGGAGCTTGTTATCGGGGACCGGCAGACCGGAAAGACCGCCCTGGCCGTGGACGCGATTATCAACCAGAAGGGAAAAGACGTGTACTGCGTGTACTGCGGCATAGGCCAGAAATCCTCGTCGGTGGCGGCGATTATCCGCAACCTCGAAAAAAACCTCGCGATGGAATACACCTTTGTCGTGCTGGCCTCCGCCTCCGACTCGGCGGCCCTTCAAGACCTGGCCCCGTATTCGGCCTGCGCGATGGCCGAACATTTTATGCGGAAGGGAAAGGACGTGCTTATCGTGTACGACGATCTTTCCAAGCACGCCGTGGCCTACAGGACGATAAGCCTCCTTTTGCGGCGGCCTCCGGGCCGGGAAGCGTTTCCCGGAGATGTGTTTTACCTCCATTCCAGGCTCCTTGAACGGGCGGCAAAACTTTCCCCCGCCAAGGGCGGCGGCTCGATCACGGCGATTCCGATTGTGGAAACCCAGGCGGGGGATATTTCATCGTACATACCGACCAACGTAATTTCGATCACCGACGGGCAGATCTTTCTTGATTCGGAGCTTTTCAATTCGGGCTTCCGTCCCGCCGTGGACGTGGGCCTTTCGGTAAGCCGGGTCGGGGGGGCGGCGCAGTCCAAAGCGATCCGCAAAGTATCGGGAAGGCTCCGCCTGGACCTGGCCCAGTACCGGGAAATGGCCGCCTTTGCCCAGTTCGGAAGCGACCTGGACAAGGCGACCCAGGACAAGCTTGCCCAGGGCCAGCGGCTTATGGAAGCGCTCAAGCAAAACCAGTTTTCCCCGATGCCGGCGGAGGAACAGACCGCCGCGCTTTTTGCCGCGGTAAACGGTTACCTGAAGGACTGCCCCGTGGAAAAGGTTTCCGAATTTTTAAAAGGGCTGCTGGAATTTCTGCGGCGGAAATATTCCGGCGTTCTTGAGGGCATCGCTTCCCAAAAAGAACTTTCCGCGGAGATAGAGCACGAGCTTGGCCAGGCCGTCGAAGAATACAAACAGGTAAAACAAAACTAATGGCAAACCTGCGAGACGTGCGCCTGCGGATGAGGGCGATAAGCCAGACCCTGAAAGTAACCAAAGCGATGAACCTTATCTCAACCTCAAAGCTGCGGAAGGGCAGGCGGGTCCTTGAGGACACGGAGCCGTTCTTTACCCGGATACAGAAAACCATGTGCGACATCCTTGAAGGCGCCGAAGCGGTGGAAAGTCCTTTTCTTAAGTCCGGCGCGGGCGGCGTTTCGGGAGCGCCGGGAACGGGCGGCGCGGCAGCCGTGTCCGGCGCGGCGGGCGGCGCGGTGGGCGGCGCGGCAGGCGGCGCGGTGGGCGGGGGAATAAAGCGCAGCGCGGTGCTTGCCGTAACGAGTGACAAGGGCCTTGCGGGGGGCTACAACGCCAACGTCTTCCGTGAAGTCAACTCGTTATGCGAAACCCTTTCCCATCCGCTGCTGATCCTTATCGGGGCAATCGGCTACCGTTATTTTGTCCATTCCCCCCACGTGATCCTTGAGAATTTTTCTTTCAGGTCAAGGCTTCCCGGCATGGAGGACGTAAAGGAAATCGCCGACTATATTATTTCCCAGTACCTGTGGGGGATGTTCGACGAGGTTTATATCGTCTATACCCACATGTACAGCGCGGTAAAGCTTCTTCCCCGGCGCAGGCAGATACTGCCCCTTGACGCCGGAAAGCTTCAGGAAGAGATAACCAGGGCCGGTCAGGAAAAGCGGGTGGAGCTTCGTTTTGAATATCTGCCCTCGGAAGAAGAAGTGTTCGACGCGCTGGCGCCGCTTTACATCAAGGGAATTATCTACGGCTGCCTTATCGAATCCTACGCCGCCGAACAAAGCGCCCGCATGGCGGCGATGGACGAGGCAAGCAAAAGCGCCGAGGAGATGCTGGGAACGCTCAACATAAGCTACAACAGGGCGCGCCAGGCGGGGATAACCCAGGAAGTTACCGAAATTGTGGGCGGCAGCGCGGCGCTTGGGACGGGTTAGCAACCCGCTTTCAGCGCGTCCCTGGGTGAACGGGACGAACGGGAACGGTTAGGGGAGAACTCATTAACGCGAATGTGTTAATGTCCGATATAACGTAAGCGGCGACGCCGCTTCTTTTTACAGGGGAGTTTATGGAAAATATGGGGATGATCACCCAGATAATGGGACCCGTGGTTGACGTGCGGTTCGAGGAAAACCAGGTTCCGCCGATATTGAACGCCCTAAAAGTGAATGGCCGGGGCGCCGAAGAAAGCCGGGACGTGATCCTCGAAGTGCTTCAGCATATCGGGGACAACAAGGTTCGCTGCGTCGCGATGGAAGCGACGGAAGGCCTGGCCCGCGGGCTTACCGTCGAGAACACGGGAAAGCCCATCAGCGTTCCGGTGGGCGAGGCGGTTCTGGGGCGGATGTTCTCCGTTACCGGCCGGGTTATCGACGACAAGGGGCCGTTTAGTCCGGGGGAATTTGCCTCCATACACCGTCCCGCCCCGGGCTTTTCCGAACAGCGGCCCGCGACGGAAGTGTTCGAGACGGGGATCAAGGTGATTGACCTTATCGCCCCCTACGCCAAGGGCGGAAAGATAGGCCTCTTTGGCGGCGCCGGCGTGGGGAAGACGGTGATCATTATGGAGCTTATCCGGAACATCGCCACCGAACATTCCGGCTATTCGGTGTTCAGCGGGGTAGGGGAGCGGAGCCGCGAGGGCGCCGACCTCTGGAAAGAGATGAACGAAAGCGGGGTTATAAACAAAACGGCGCTGGTCTTTGGCCAGATGAACGAACCCCCCGGCGCCCGGATGCGGGTGGCCCTCGCGGGCCTTACCATGGCCGAACATTTTCGGGACGAGGGCGGCGCCGGGGGAGGACCCCGCGACGTGCTGCTCTTTATCGACAACATCTTCCGCTTTATCCAGGCGGGGGCCGAGGTTTCCGCCCTTTTGGGCAGAATCCCCAGCGCCGTCGGCTACCAGCCGACCCTGGCCAATGAAATGGGCGCCCTCCAGGAACGCATCGCCAGTACCCCGAAAGGCTCGATCACCAGCATTCAGGCCGTCTACGTTCCCGCCGACGACCTTACCGATCCGGCCCCGGCGACGACCTTTGCCCACCTGGACGCGACGACGACCCTTTCCCGGAAAATCGTGGAACTGGGGATATACCCGGCGGTGGATCCCCTGGCCTCCAGTTCCCGGATCCTCGACCCGGCGGTTGTCGGCGAGGATCACTACAAAACGGCCCGCCGGACCCAGCAGATACTTCAACGTTACAAGGAACTGCAGGACATCATCGCGATCCTGGGCATGGACGAACTTTCCCCGGAAGACAAACTTCTTGTATCCAGGGCCCGCAAGGTTCAGCGTTTCTTTAGCCAGCCGTTTTTTGTGGCGGAAAAATTTTCCGGCATCGGCGGCCGGTATGTGCCGGTCAAGGAAACGATCCGGGGTTTCGGGATGATCCTTGACGGCGAATGTGATTCAATTCCCGAACAGGCGTTCTTTATGGCCGGCGGCATCGACGACGTGCTTGAAAGGGCAAAATAATGGCCGCCCTTTTCAGGTTCGAGGTCTATACCCCCTACCGCCGTTTTTTTTCGGATG
>JAITLF010000072.1 GCA_031278025.1 Treponema sp. | reverse complement strand
CGCCCAGTTCCTTCGCTTTTTCTCTCCAATGCTCCGGTAGTATCGCCGCCATATCTTCGAATGTATAGTTTTCCTCTCTCATGCCCTCAGTTTATCAGATGAGAACTGTTTTGCCAACTATTTAGGTAAACGCATATGGGGGATACCCCCGGAAGTTCGGGGGATATCCCCCAAAGTTCCGGGGATATCCCCGCGCTCCGTGGGGCGCTGTCCGCACCCTGCGGGCTTCTTCCTGTTCCCCGCAGGGCTCTGCCCCGCACCCCGCCGGGAGCAGGCGGAGCCCTGGCCTCCCGCGTGTTGACCCCGGAATATCTTGGGGGTATGATCGGGATATGAATCGTCCTTTGATTGCCCCTTCGGTGCTGGCGGCGGATTTCTCCCGCCTGGCGGAGGCGGTTGCCCAAATAGATGAAGCCGGCGCGGATTGGGTCCACTTGGACGTAATGGACGGCAAGTTTGTCCCTCCCCTGACCTTTGGCCCCAAAATGGCGGCGGATCTCCGGCCCCATTGTTCCGCCGTCTTTGATGTCCACCTGATGGTTTTCCAGCCGGAAACCCTTATCGACGATTTTGCCCGTGCAGGGGCGGACTATATCACGTTTCATACGGAGGCCGCGATCCATGCGCACCGGATCCTGGGGGCTATTCAGGCGCTGGGGAAGAAGGCGGGGATCAGCATCGTTCCGTCTACGCCGGTAAGCGCCATAGAACCCCTGCTTCCTTATGCGGACCTGGTTCTGGTGATGGCCGTCAACCCCGGTTACGGCGGGCAGTCCTTGATACCGGGCTGCCTGGAGAAGGTGAGGACCCTGGCCGCCCTTCGTTCCCGCGGCATGGGGGGGTACCTCATTTCCGTTGACGGCGGCGTCAACCGGCGTACCGCATCGCTCGTCCGGGAAGCGGGGGTGGATGTTATGGTTACCGGTTCGGCCTTCTTTGACGATCCCGATAAAGCGGGGTTGGTGCGGAAACTAAAAGGCGAATGAGGCGGTTCCGGGATTAAAATGGAAGATGAAAGTAAAATGAAAGATAAAAGTAAAATGAAGGACGAAAGTAAAATGAAAGATGAAAATAAAATGAAAGATAAAAGTAAAATGAAAACGGATAATCTGCGGATAGTTGTTTGCCGATATATGCCGATAGGAAGGAAGGTGTCGATGAATCCTAATTTCTGTAAAAACGTTTGTTTTTCCCTGGTTTCTCTCTGGATGGTCCTGGCGCCGGCGGCCGCCCAAACGCAGACGCAGGTGTCGCGGCTTCAGAACGGGATCAACCTCTACGGAAGCGGGCTTTGGCCCGAGGCGGTCGTTGAGCTCCGCAGGTATCAGGCGGAAGCCCCCGACGCGGACCAGCGGGCGGAGGCCCTGTATTGGATCGCCCTGTCGGAAATGGGGGCGGGGGAGTACGAGGCTGCAATCAGGGACATGGAAGAGCTCGGCCGCATCGCCGGGGGAGACCCCCGGTATGTGGAAATCCCCTACCACCGGGGCAGGGCCCACTATTACCTGGGCCGGTATGACGAAGCCCTGGTGATCCTCAAGGCGTACGCCGACAGCCTGACTTTTGAGACCGCTGAGGACGAAGCCCGGATGCCCGCCGCCTTATACTGGATGGGCGAGTGCCTTTATTCCCTGGGGCAGCTTGACGCGGCGCAGAATATCTTTACGGCCATCATGAACGAGTATCCCTACAGCGTTAAATACGAGGCAGCGTCCTACCGGGTGGCCCTGGTAAACCAGAAGAAGATTGAGGCGGAACTGCTGTCTATCCTCAAATGGACCCACGAGGAATCCCTTAAAACCGTGGAGGAATACCAGCGCCGGGAACGATCCTACGACCAGGCTATCATCGCCTATCAAAAACGTATCTCGGACATGCTGAAAGAAAACCGCCTTTCGGACCTGGAAAACGCCAACGCGGACTACCGGCGGCGGCTTGAGGAAGCCGAGGCGCGGATTGTCTCGCTGGAGGCCCGTCTCAGGGAAGCCAATATACCGGTTTCCGCCGAAACGGGAAATCAGCGCCGGCCTTCCGGGGGAACGGTTTCCGCCGGAACGGGTTCCGCCGGAACGGCTTCGCGGCCTTCCGGGGGGATGGTTTTGCGTCCCGAAACGTCTGTGGGCGCCGGGACCTCCCGCGTTTATTCCCTGAAGACTTCGGCCCAGGACATGGTAAACGAACTCCTTACCACCGGGGCCGGCGTGCCGGTTGGACGGGGTCCTAACGCCGGAGAGGGTAGATGATGAAACGGCGCTTACCGGCCCTGGCGGGGTTTGGATCGCCGCTGATCCCGGTATGCCTGTTTATTCTGTTCTTCACCCGCGGGGGGGCCGCCCTATCCGCGGTTGAATTTCTCAACGGGAGAATCAAGCTGGTGTTGCATGAAGATACCGGGCGATTCTCCCTCTATTACCTGATAGACATGCCCCAGCAGCGGGATATTCATCTGTGGCGGTATGAACCCTTTTTTGTGGACAGCGATCCCCGGACCAGTTTTCTTACCGTCATGGCCAACGACCGGACCTATCGGCTGGGAGAATCCACGTCATTCAGGGTGCGGATACGCCCAAGCCCCGGTAATCCGGCGATCCTTTTTGAATCGCCCTTTTTAGCGGTAACCCAGGAATTCACCTTCATCAAAACCATTGACGCCCCGTTGTCCAACGGCGTCCGCATGACTATCAGGCTGGAAAACCGGGGAACCGATGAGGTTTCCGCAGGGGCCCGCTTCCTTCTGGACACCAACCTGGGCGAGGGCAGCCACGGGGACCCTTTCAGTATCGGTGAGCAGCCGGTTTCGGCGGAATTCATGATTGATTCACCGACGGACGACCCCTGCTGGATTTCCCGGACCGCCCGCTACGGGCTCATGGGGAGCGTTTCAACCGGGGAAGGTCCAAAGCCGGACCAGATTCATTTTGCCAACTGGCAGCGTCTGAACGAAGTCCCCTGGAAACTGGGGTTTATTTCGGGCAGAAACTTCAATTATTTGCCCTATTCGATCAATGATTCGGCGGTCGCCTATACTTTTGATCCCCGGCCGTTGGCCGCCGGCGAGTCCCGTGATTACGTGATCCTCCTGGCTATGGTAGATGAGCGGGGTTTTTTCCAAACGGAAGACGCTCCGGCAGAGACGCCGCCAATAAACGATTCCCGTGAAGAAGACCTGATTACCTTGCGGGATTTTATCGCCCGGCTTGATAACCACCTTGCGGGCAGACTGGTCCTTTCGGACGAAGAACTCGCGGAAATTGAAGCCGCCATTACCAGCCTAAAATCCCGATACCTCGTGTGGTAATGGCGGGGGGCAGTTCGCGGCGTAGTGCGGGCGCATTAGAATCTTACTTCCATAAAACAGCCGGCCAGACGGCGCGTCTTTTCTCCGAACCATATCCCCCCTTTTGAATTTCCCGCGGCTCTTCCCGTAAGGCGGGACAGGGCTTGAGACGGAGGGAGAGAGGTCTACAGCTTGTAAAGAGAGGGTTGCGGGACGAAAACCCAGGCCTGCAAGTTACAGACCCAGGTCTGGAACTTCAAGACCCAGGTCTGCAACTTCAAGACCCAGGTCTGCAACTTCAAGACCCAGGTCTGGAACTTCAAGACCCAGGTCTGGAACTTGTAGACCCAGGTCTGGAACTTGTAGACCCAGGTCTGGAACTTCAAGACCCAGGTCTGGAACTTCAAGACCCAGGTCTGCAACTTCAAGACCCAGGTCTGGAACTTCAAGACCCAGGTCTGCAACTTGCAGACCTGGGTCTGGACCCGGCAGGCCCGCTCCGCTGAAGCGGCCAGGCTTCTTCAGCGGCAGCGCTTCAGCTTAAATTGAAGTAAGTTGTAAGGTATGGTATCCTTGCACCGATGAAACTTGATCC
>JAITLF010000071.1 GCA_031278025.1 Treponema sp. | reverse complement strand
CCAGGAAACATCATCGGTTACGGCATGGTTCCGCCGTTCCTGCCGGCCATGATCCACTTCAAAGGTACTGCCGGTCTTCACCGGGCAAACACCAGCCGGTTTTCCGTTGCCCTGGCGCTGACCAGGTGGATGGCCTTACTCCCCTGCCGGGTAATAAAGCTCCCCCGTACGGTTTTCCCGTCTATGGCATCGGACGTTAAGGCTGCGGCTTCCCGGTCTATGTCCTGTTTTATCGCCCTCACCCAGGCCATGAAACACCGTTCAATGTCCTGGGGATTGAGCCGGTTAAACTCACGGCGGTATACATCGTGTTTGGGAATACCGTGTTTCAGGGGGAGAAACTGTTTCAGCCATGCTTTCTTTGCTTTCCCGTGCAGTTCGATGTTTTCCCACCCTTCAGCGAAAGCCATGACGGCCAGCAGGGTGATAACGATAACTTCTATCAAAGGATACACCTTATTCCGTTCGATTCTTGGGTCTTTGATATGCCTGAGGAAGTTGATTAAAGGCGGTATCGGCTGATTGTTCATATTCCCCTCCAAGGTGCCTTTATCGACCGCTTTCCCGCTCTCCTTTAGTTGTTTTTAATGCGCTCGCCTCCGCGCCCGCCCTGCCCTATTTATTTGCCCCGGGGTTTTTGCTATACTTACCCCCATCGGGGAGGATTATTAAAAAGAATGAAACTTTACAGCCGGGGACAATTAGTCTTCTTTTCCGTTCTAACCGGACTTATTGTAATTTTATTTGCCCTGGGGGTGGGAATAGTGAAGGTTCCCCTCAACAGCGATGCCGCTCCCGCCGGGAATACGGCTGCCGGTTCCGTACCAGGAACGCCGGGGGCCGGCGCAGCGGGGGCCGATGCCCAAAGGTCTTTTGATCCCCTGAATCTCAGGCAGTCTCCCCCTATGAATCCCCATGTGCTCAATACCGCCGAACTAAGCCCGTATAGCCAGGATGAACGGGAAAACATTTCTGTCTATGAGCAGCTCAACGATGCGGTGGTGAACATTACCACCGAAACCGTTGCAATCAACTGGTTCCTGGAACCGGTTCCGCAGGAAGGGGGTTCCGGATCGGGGTCTATCATAGATACCAGAGGCTATGTGCTGACCAACAACCATGTGATTGAGAACGCCTACAAGGTGTTTATCAACATGGCCGACGGCACCCAGCTTGAAGGTTCCGTGATTGGCACCGACCCGGAAAACGATCTGGCGGTCCTTAAATTTAATCCGTCCGCCAATATGCAGCTTAAAACCGTACCCTTCGGCAGCTCAAGCGAACTGAAGGTGGGCCAAAAGGTCCTGGCCATCGGAAACCCGTTTGCCCTGGAAAGAACCCTGACGGTGGGGATTGTCTCCGGCTTGGGCCGGCCCATTCAGACCTCCCGGAATACCATCATCAGGGATATGATCCAGACCGACGCCTCCATCAACCCCGGTAATTCGGGCGGGCCCCTCCTGGATGCCCAAGGCCGGATGATAGGCATCAACACCATGATCTACTCCCCGTCGGGAGGGTCGGTGGGCATAGGTTTCGCGGTCCCGGTGAATACCGCCAAACGGGTGGTGGCCGAACTCATCGAATTCGGCAAGGTGCGGCGCGGCTGGATAGACGCCTCGGTGGTCCAGCTCTTCCCGGCGCTGGTTAGATACGCGAAACTGCCGGTTAGTTCAGGGCTCCTGGTCTCCCGGACCAAGAAAAACGGCCTGGCTGAACAGGCGGGCCTCCGTCAGGGTACGGAACCGGTCCGCTACGGCTCCAGCGTCATCTACCTGGGCGGCGACATCATCACGTCCGTGGACGGTATGGCGGTGGACAGTTTGGCGGACCTCTACTCGGCTTTGGAGGACAACAAACCGGGCGAAAAAATCGCACTGGAGATACTGAGGGGCGGCAAAACCGTGCGGTTTGATGTAACCCTGGCGGACCGGGAAGAAGTATTAAGCCGGTAGGCAGCCGCCGGCGGGGGGCCCACGGGAAATAACCGGCCCAACCGGTCATTTCCCGTGGGCCCTTAGCCTTCCTTGCCTTCCCCTTCATCGCCATTGCGCATCAGGATGTCAGGATAGGAATGGCGGTAGCTGTAATAGGCTGTCTCTGAAAAAATCACATGATCCAGAAATTTTATCCCCAGAACCTTGGCAGCCTTGACCAGGGCAATCGTAACCTCATGGTCCTCCAGGGAAGGGGTTGTTTCCCCGCTGGGGTGATTGTGGCAGACGCAAATTCCGCAGCTCCTGTCCGCGATTACATCGGCAAATACTTCCCGTGGATGGATGAGGGTTCTGTTCACAAGACCTATGGTAACCACCCGGACGGCTAACACCTCGTGGGCGCCGTTCAGGGAAACGCTGATGAACCGTTCCTGCTTGCGGTCCGCATAGTGGCGGACCAGGGTGTAAATATCCGCCGGACGCGCGATCTTAACGCCGAAAGGACCCCACCTGCGTCTTCCGAATTCCAGCATTGCAAGGATGGAGCCGGCTTTGGATTCCCCCAAGCCGGTTAACCCCCGTAATTCTTTGATTGAAGGGATATTCTTGTCCTGTTCCAGCAAATCAAGCAATTCCGCCGCCAACGTGCCGACGTTCTTCCCTTTGATTCCGGAATTGAGAACTATGGCCAACAATTCCTGATCCGACAAAGTCCCAGGCCCATCCCGAATAAGCCGTTCCCGTGGACGCAGAGACGGAGGCAGGGAATGGAGTTCCGCAAACGAGAAGGACCGGTATTCCCGCTCTTTCTTCTCCCGAACTTCGGCAACTACAAAGTAATCATGCAAAAATCCGTCATTCATACCCCTAGATATGGGGTGAATGTGAACCACGCTTCAATCAAAAGCCGATTTTTTTGAAAATTTTTGGCGTTTCCTGCCGCCGTCTCTCCGCCCCGCACCCTCCCCCTCCTTTCACCGCAACCGGAACCTGTCCGAAAGCTCCTCAAGGTGGCTGCCTATGAAAATGGCGCCGTATACGGTAATCACCACGCCTATGGTGATGCCCAGGGGAAGCAGGAAAGAAGACCCCTGGGCGGCGGCAAGGCTGATAAAATCCATGTCCATAAAGGAAGCGGTCAGGGAAAAAAGGATGATGAGGCCGGTCGCCACCCAGCCGCCAAAAGGGACTTCCGGGGTGGGGCCTTCCTCTTCAAATTCAAAGGGCATGTCGGCGCTCGTGTCGAACACCTCGGTGCGGATGCGGTCCATGACGGAATCGGCGATGAAGGCGGGGGGAACGGGCAGAAAGTCGGTCCGCAACAGGTCCCGGACAGCTTCCAAAAGGAGCGTCTTCTCGGCGCACCGGGGGCAAAGGACTATATGTACGGCAATCTGTAAACGATTCCACAGGGAAAGCGCCTGACGGCCGTCAAATTCGTATATTTTATCCACCAGGGTGGTGCATTTCATTCTATACCCCCTTCGGTATACGCTTCCAACTTGTCCCGGAGCAGCTTTTTCGCCCGGAACACATGGGATTTGATGGTATTAACCGGGAATCCGGTTATCGCCGCGATCTCTTGATAGGACCGGTCATAGAAGAAGAACAGGTCCACGCAGGTCCTATACCGCTCCGGCAGCTCCCGCACCGCTTCCAGGACAGCGTCCTTGACGGCGCCGCGCAACGCAATCCGTTCCGGGGTGTCGCCGTCTGCCGCGGGGTTTCCTTCGGCAAGACTCCGGTACTCCTGCCGCCGGTTTACGCCGTTGACCGCCGTGTTGTAGGCGATAGTATACAGCCAGGTGGAAAACCGGGACCGCCCCTCAAACCGGGCAAGGTTCCTAAAGGCCTTTAGAAAGACCTCCTGGGTAAAATCCGCGGCGTCCTCGGCGTTGCGGAAAAAACTCACGCCCATCCCGTACACCGCCCGCTCGTGGCGCCGTACCAAAACCCGGAACTTTTCCTTCTGTCCCGATAGGATCGCTGCGATGATCAGGCGATCGTCCGCGTCCATCTGATCGTTCACGATCAGCGGTTCACCCACACCGTCCGCCGGTTACGCGGGCTTTTCGCCGCGCCGTATCCCGTAATAAACCAAAAGTCCTATGCCAATAGAGAGGGGGATAATACCGCCCAATAGGCCATAGTTCCTGCCCTGAACCAGGGCCAGGAAAATGGTCAAACTAAACCCCACGCAGGTTAGCAGCAACCCCGCAAGCAGGCTGAAAGAAGACATATCAAAGCCGGGTTTGTCATAGTTCCCCGTTTTAATGAGCAGCACCCTGCGGCGGTGATTCCAGAGTAAGTAAAAAAACACCACCACCGATCCCATCACAATGCCTACAATGGGAATAAGCGCGATGATGATTTGAACGGCCATGAAACACAACTCCTTATCAATGGATAGTTAGCTGCCCGCACTATACCCGCTAACCGGTAATCCTGTCTACATTTTGACACAACCGGGGTACAAGGGTTGCGGATCACCGCCCCCGACGCAGGTATCTCACCGGGAAATCACGCTGTCAGAGTACATTACCCGCCGGTTGACGCGAATCAGCGCGGCCCAGGCGGAGCGGGAAGATTCGGAAGGGGAAAATAAAGAACGGTACGCCCCCCAGGCGTACCGCGTTTTGTTTTTTACATGAACATCGGAGCGAGTGTTCCGATCCCTCCTTTTTATTAAATAAGATGAATATCCCTCCGGGAGCAGGGTCTTAGCCTATGGCAACGGTACCGGTCTCGCCGGTGCGGATACGGATAGTCTCTTCGATGGGAAGAACAAATATCTTCCCATCACCGATTTCCCCGCTCCGGGCGCCCCGGATGATGGCGTCTATCGTGGGTTTGACGAAATTATCGTTTACGGCGATTTCAACCCGAATCTTCTTTAAGAGATTCACTTCGATGTCAATTCCCCGGTAATGTTCGGTGTAGCCTTTCTGCTGGCCGCAGCCCATGGCGTTGGTAACCGAAATTTTGAAAACCTCAGCCTTGTACAATTCCTGTTTAACCTCATTCAACATGTGGGGCTGGATATACGCGATAATCAGTTTCATGTTTTCTCCTCCGTCTTTTAGGTGTTACTGAAGATCTGGAAACCCGCATAGGCTTCGGCTTTGTGTTCGCTCAGGTCGAGGCCCACCAGTTCTGTCTTGGGGCTAACCCGCAGGCCGGTTATTGCCTTGATGATGAGGAACAAAACCAGGCTGATGGTAGCCGCCCACGCGCCCACCGCCAGGATGCCCACGATCTGTACCCCAAGCTGGGTAAACCCGCCTCCGTGAAGAAGGCCGGTTATCCCCGATTCGGGAGCGTTGCCCCAGATGCCGACCGCCAGGGTTCCCCAGATGCCGCACGTGAGGTGTACGGAACTGGCGCCGACGGGGTCGTCTATCTTCAACACCGTGTCGATGAATTCGACGGAGAGTACCACGAGTACGCCGGCGATAAGGCCGATGATGATGGCCGCACCGGGAGAGACCACCGCGCAGGGGGCCGTGATGCCCACAAGACCCGCCAACAGGCCGTTCAGCGTCATGGACGCATCGGGCTTCTTGAACCATACCCAGGAGAAGACGAGTGCCGCTGCCGCGCCGGCAGCGGCAGCAAGACAGGTGGTTACGGAGACACGGGCGATGGCGAGGCCGCTCCAGATACCCCCTTCGCCTACCGTGGCAATACCGGTAGAAGCCCCGTTAAAGCCGAACCACCCGAAAAAGAGGAGCAATACCCCCAGGGCCGCGTAGGGGATGTTGTGCCCCGGAAATGCCTTGATGCTTATCCTGCCGTCCGCGCCCTTGTGGTATTTGCCGATCCGGGGGCCTACAACCGCCGCGCCCATGAGGGCCGCCCAGCCGCCTACGGAATGAACCACGGTGGAACCGGCAAAGTCGTGGAACCCAAGCCCGGCAAGCCAGCCGCCGCCCCAGGCCCAATGCCCGGAAATGGGGTAAATAACGGCGGAGATAAAACAGGTGTAGATGAGATAGGACTTGAACTGGGTCCGTTCCGCCATAGCGCCGGACACGATGGTAGCGGCAGTTGCAGCAAAAACCACCTGGAAGAACCAACTCTTATAGAAAGCGCCGGCCTCCATATCTATCGCCATAGGCCCGTTGAAGAACTGGGAAACCCCGATAAGACCGGCTGCATCGTCGCCGTACATAAAACCCCAGCCTATTGCCCAGTACACGATGGCGCCGAAACAAAAATCCATCACGTTTTTCATGGTTATGTTGGTGGCGTTTTTCGCACGGGTAAGTCCCGTCTCTACCAGGGCAAAGCCCGCCTGCATGATGAATACCAGAATGGCGCCGATGAAGAGCCAAACCATATCCAGAGAGAAGGCCAGCGTTTCGATGCTTTCTTCCGCAAACAGGAACCCCCCCGCACACAGAAAAAGAACCGCCGGCATAAACATTTTTTTTCGCACTTTCATCCTCCTAATTAATAGCTACCGTACACCGTATATTAGCAGGATTCATGCCAAACTGAACTAAACGATAGTATTTATAGGTATATATGGAGGGGCCGGGAGTCCGGGGCCCCCGGCGGGGGCATTGCGGTGGTTCCGCCCGCCCGCAGGGAGGCCGCAGGGACCGGGCGTGCGGAGCAAGCCGGCGGCTTCCCCCTTCCTTCCGTCCTTCACGCCTCAGTAAAGCCTACAAATATGTATTCCGGTAAAAGATTTCCTACACAGGGGTAATCCGGTAAAGCCGCCAGTTTATCCCGTAATGATGAACCCTAAGCCCCATCTTCCGCTCGGTAATCCCCAGACACCGGGCCGCTGCGGCCATGTTGCCGTCGCTCAGCTTGAGGGCCTCCACGATAAGCTCCTTTTCCATACGGGAAAGGGCCGCATCCAGGGTAGTGGTAGGCTCCGTGTTGGTGGAAGCCGCAGTTTGCAGGCTTGGGGGCAGGTTATAGGAGTGAATCACCGTGTCGGTGGAAAGGATAACCCCCCGCTCAATGCAGTTCTCCAGCTCCCGCACGTTCCCCGGCCAGGAATAGCGGGTAAGGAGGTCTATGGCCGGGGTGGATATGCGTTTGATCAGCTTACCGTTCCGCCCGGCATATTTTTCGGCGAAATGGTCCGCCAAAAGGATGATGTCGCTTTTCCGCTCCCGCAACGGCGGCATGTGGATGGGAAACACGTTGAGCCGGTAATAGAGATCCTCCCGGAAACGGCCCATCTTGACTTCCTCCTCCAGGACGCGGTTTGTGGCGGCCACCAGGCGTACATCCACCTTGATGGTGGAAGCCCCGCCCACCCGCTCAAGCTCCCGTTCCTGGAGTACCCTGAGGAGCTTGGCCTGGATTTGGGAAGGCAGTTCCCCTATCTCGTCCAGGAAGATGGTACCCCGGTGGGCCATCTCAAACCGTCCCTTGCGCTGGCTGTAGGCGCCGGTAAAGGCCCCCCGTTCGTGGCCGAAGAGCTCGCTCTCGATGACGGATTCCGGCAGGGCGGCGCAGTTCACCTTGATCAGCGGATACCCGGCCCGCTTTGAAAGCCGGTGCACCTCCGCCGCCACAAGCTCTTTCCCCGTCCCGCTTTCCCCGGTGATAAGCACCGTCGCATCGCTGGGCGCCACCCGGGCAATCATCTCGTAGACCCGCCGCATGGCGTTTCCCGTGCCGATGATGGGACTCTCCGGGCTTATCCGCCCTCCCTGCCCCGTTACCGGGCGTTCATCCCCGGTATCCCGGTCCCGGCGGAGCCTGAACTGTTCCTCCAGGATTCGCTCCCGGAGCTTGGCAGAGTCGGCAATTATAGAAGAAACCTTCTCTAAAAACGCCTTATCCCGGGCCATGCGCCCGGCCCGCTCCCGGTTCTGAATGCGCCGCTCGGCGCTGAGGGTTCCGATAACCCCTCCTCCTGACCGTATGGGGACGCAGTAATAGGACAAACCCTCAAGGTCCTCCTTAGCCCGTATCCGGGACCGGTTCAAAAAGTGGGTTTCCCGGGACAGGTCCGGAACCACGATGGCAATCCCCGACTCAAAGACCCGCCCGACCAGGCCCTCCCCCAGCCGGTATATGCCCCGGCTCTTCTCTTCCGCCGAAAGCCCATAGGCTTCCTCAATTTTGAGCAGCCCCGTAGCCCGGTCCAGAAGGGTTACCATCCCCCAGGTCAGCTGCGCGCGGCTTTCCAGGAGGCTCAAAAGGGGCCCCAATGCGGTTCTAAGCTCCACATGTTTATCGAAGGTCCGGGCTATGTCGAAGAGCAGCTCCAGTTCATCCCGTTCCCGCGCTATATCGCGGACCGGGACGGTTTCGTCCGATTCCATAGGGGGATACTACTACCTATTTGTAGGATTTGCCAGCAGTCCATACCGTCCTGCCGGCGGGGCGCTGCTCCGCACCTCGCGGGGGGACTGCTCGGACCCTGCGGGCTTCTCTCTGCTCCTCGCGGGGCGGAGCCCCGCGAGATGTGGAGCGGGCCCCGCCAGGGGTACGGGCGGCGCCCCGCCGGGCCTTCAGGCTTCCATCCGGTAGACCCATGCGTTACCGGCTTTACGGACCCGTTCCACCACGCCGATTTTTGTGAGCACATAGAGGGCTTTTCCCGCTAAGGCAGGGCGGATGCGGGCTTTTTCCGCTAGGTTACGGGCGGTGAACTCCTCCCCGGCGGGAAAGGGGACAAAGGCGCGGTAATCCCCCTTCCCCGAAAGGGGCATGGCCCGGATGCAGGCCGAAAGTTCCCGGTCGGCGATGCTGGCCCCCTTGCGGCGCCAGGAGCCGCGCCCGTCCCGGACCCGCTTTTCCAGAACCTCCACCATAACGAGTTCTATGGTCAGGCCCTGGGTCAGGGGGAGGAGGGGCGCATAGAGCAGGGCTTTGAAGAGGTCCCATTCGCTCCCTTTGCGGGGGCTTTTCCGCAGGCTCACCGGCGCGCCGTCCTTTTCCCGCAGATCGATGGTTTTCCGGACGATAACCGGATGGATGATCCGGACCGGCCCGTAAAGCAGGAGGCCCGGTATTTTGTGCGTTAAAGGGGCGAAGCTGCCGGTCTGTACCTCTATGATTTCCCCGCAGCCGCGCAGGGCATCGCAGACATAGCCCCCCAGGGGTTTTTCGGTCTGCCCCTCCGGTCCGGCGTAGCGTAGTTTCAGGGAGCGGTGAAGGCTGCTCTCCCGCTCGGTGCCTATGCCCGCCGCCTGGGCGGGCGCGCCGGGCTTAGGCGCCGGCATGGCCCGGGTCCCGGAACGGCACGGATAAGCCGATCATGCCCCGCTCAGATGCTCGATCAGTATCTTTATCCCTATGCCGATGAGGATGAGCCCTCCCAGCACCCGTGCGCCCCGTTCAAAGAGAAGGCCGATACGCCGCCCGAATTCAAACCCCGTAAGGCATACCGCAAAGGTGATGCCCCCGATGAGCGCGGCGGGCCCCCAGATGCCGCGGTTCAGGATGCTGAAGGAGATGCCCACCGCCAGGGCGTCTATGCTGGTGGCTAAGGCCAGGGTCAGGAGTATTTTGAGGCTGCGGACGTCCGCGCCCGTACCGGTTTCCCGCCCGGGCCGCAGCCCAGGCTGCCGCCGTAGCAGCCCAGCCTCCCGGAGCATCCTGCCCCCGATAAGGGCCAGGAGCGCGAAGGCTATCCAGTGGTCGAAGGACTGGATGGAGGAGCTGAAGGTTCTTCCCAGGAACCAGCCGGCGGCAGGCATGGCAAACTGGAAGATGCCGAAGAGCAGGGACGCCCTGACCGCGTGAAAGGCCCGCAGTCCCCGGACGGAGATCCCCGAACTAACCGAGACCGCAAAGGCATCCATAGCGAGGCTCAGGCCGATAAGAACAAGGGAAAGCATGGCGGTAGTTTAACGCGAGTCCGCCGGAAAGAAGAACCCCTGCCGGCCCTGCCGCCGGTTCCCGGTATTTTGTTTTCTTTTTGGTTTCTCAGGCTAGTATATTGTAGAGTATGGGCCTTTGGATTGTTATCGGTATGATCGCTGGCTCAAAAGGCGGGGAGGCATGTATCCCCGGAAACTCAGGGAGCGGATTGCCCTTTTGGGTTTCACCCCCCGGCCGTTAGCGTTGCGGGGAAATAC
Organism: Treponema sp.; assembly: GCA_031278025.1. Next base: position 7,147 of record JAITLF010000071.1, on the reverse strand, counting down.
GGAAAAGCCCGAAAGGGGTTTCAGGAGTGCGGGATGGAATCAAATCAACCGGAAAAACACACAAACAGCGGGAGCAGCCCGGCGAAGGGCGGGCCGAATCTTTTCAACTTTTTGATCGTCGGGATCATCATCACCTTCGCGCTGAACATTATTGTCGGAAACATGATGTCAAGCCGGAAAGTGCAGATCGAGTACGGGCAGTTTATCCAGTTGATCGAGGCCGGGGCGGTCAAACAGGTGCGGATAGAACCGGATCAGATCGCCTTAACCCTTAAAGACGGAACCGACGAGTCGGTAGTCCGGAATATACTGCGGCTCCCCGATCTTGCGCCCCTTCCCATGTCGGAACAGCCTTCGGGGTTTTCCTTTGCAAAAGCACGGGATGTGATGGAGCGGAACCTGGTGTACTATACCGGGCGTTTGGAGGATCCGCTCCTTACGGAACGGCTCATCAAGAACGAAGTCGCCTTCTTCCGGCCCATTGTCCAGTCCAACCCCATCATGAATTTCATTTCCAGCTGGATATTCCCGCTCCTCATTTTTTACGTCGTCTACTATTTCATCATGAAGAACTTTTCGCAGCGCCTGGGCGGCGGTCTTGGGGGCATGATGAATGTGGGGAAGTCCAGGGCGAAAATTTATGACATGGAGAAGAACACCGGCGTCTCCTTCGATGATGTAGCCGGCCAGGACGAGGCTAAGGAGAGCCTTACGGAACTGGTAGATTTTCTCCACAGTCCGGAGAAGTACCGGAAGATTGGCGCCACCCAGCCCAAAGGCGCGCTGCTGGTAGGCCCGCCCGGAACGGGGAAGACCCTGCTCGCCAAGGCGGTGGCCGGGGAAGCCCAGGTCCCGTTCTTTTCGCTTTCGGGTTCCGAGTTTGTGGAGATGTTCGTCGGCGTGGGGGCAAGCCGTGTCCGGGATCTCTTTGAGCAGGCCGCCAAACATGCCCCGTGCATCATCTTTATCGATGAGATTGACGCCATCGGTAAAAGCCGGGACAGCCAGATGGTTGGCGGCAACGACGAGCGGGAACAGACATTGAACCAGCTTCTTTCGGAGATGGACGGCTTTGATTCTTCCAAAGGCATCCTGATTCTTGCCGCCACGAACAGGCCGGAGATCCTGGATAAGGCCCTGCTCAGGCCCGGCCGTTTTGACCGCCGGGTCATCGTTGAAAAGCCGGACCTGCCCGGGCGGGAAGCCATTCTGCGCGTACACGCCAAAAAAGTTATCCTGGACAGCTCGGTAACCCTCCGGGAGATAGCCCTGGCCACAAGCGGCGCTACGGGTGCGGATCTGGCCAACATGGTGAACGAGGCGGCCCTGAGGGCCGTGCGCCTGGGCCGTACCCAGGTGAGTCAAGGGGACCTCATGGAAGCGGTGGAGGTGGTCATTGCCGGGAAAGAGAAGAAGGACCGCATCCTTAACCCCCAGGAGAAACGGACGGTTGCCTTCCATGAGGTGGGCCACGCCCTGGCCGCCGTCTTTCAGTCGAACCAGCAGGACGCCCAGCCGGTCCAGAAGATAACGATAGTGCCGCGTACCCTGGGTTCCCTGGGATACACCATGAACATGCCTGAGGAGGAGCGGTACCTCATGACCAGGTCGGAACTTCTTTCCCAGATAACCACCTTGCTGGCGGGCCGGTCGGCGGAGGAAGTCGCGTTTGGCGAGATGAGTACCGGGGCTTCCAACGACATAGAGCGGGCCACTCAGCTTGCCCGGAGCATGGTAACCCAATACGGCATGAGCGATAAGTTCGGCATGATGGGCCTTGAAAGCGTCCGGAGCCGGTACCTGGACGGGCGGAACGTGTCCACCGTATCGGAAGCCACCGGCGCGGATGTGGACAAGGAGGTTGCCCGAATCATATCCGAGTGCCACGACAAGGCGATCCGGCTCCTGCGGGAAAACAAAGACAAGCTTGAGGAAATAGCCGCCTTCCTCATTGAGCGGGAGACCATCACCGGGGTGCAGTTCATGGATATTCTCAAGGATAGGAAGACAGCCTAAGCGCCCGGATGAGGGGTTTCCGGTTGTAAAAGTGGAAAGTGGGTTTGGAACCGGCGGCGGCGGCGCTTTCGGGAATAGTTTCATGCGCCTGCCCTGTCCGGTTTTATCCAGTACCTTGAGTTTTTACCCCGCTTATGCCATTCTGATGTGGGCCTGTTCCAAAACTATGTGGCGGTGTGCTAAACGCGCAGGATGCGAACCTCCGGTTCGGGCGAACGGGAAGTTCGAAAACAGGTTCCGGGAAAAACCGAACAAAAACCCGGTTTTCCATTAAATCCACAGAAGCTGTTCCAACACCTAACGTCTTAGAACAGCCTCAAGTAATTCAATTTTAGGAGCAAGACAAGTCCATGTCCTTTCAGTTTGATTCACTTCGATTAAAAAAACGGATCGCCGAGGCTCTTGAGAAGACGTATAACCAGGCGGATCCAAACCTTTTGAGCCAATACCGCTCAATATTTAAAAAAGAAGTTTCCTTTTTCAGGCGGTCTTATTTTACCGCTTATTTGCTTATGGAGATGGACCAGGGGGAAGACGGAAAGTCCGGCGCTTTTCGGGAGAGAAATTGCCGTAAATTTCAAAAAACAACTGCGGAAAAGGACGGGGGAACCCGGCAGGAAAACCGCAGGGTTCTGCCGGAAGCAGGGTCTGTCCGGCTTTTTATCAGCGCAGGAAGGGCCAGGCGGGTGTTTCCCCGTGAAATTTTAGGGCTTATCGCGTCAACGACTTCGGTATCCAAGGACGATATCGGGGCTATTCGTATATTTGATAACTATTCTTTTATTCAGGTCAGGACCACGGCGGCGAACGAGATAATCGAAACCCTTAACGGAAAACCTTTTCGGGGCCGGTCCCTGGTGGTTAATTATGCCCGGAACCGCAAAGATGACGCGGAAGCAAAGCCGGCGGAGGAAGGGGCGAAGGGGCCCGGTTTTCCCGCCGAAGCGGGCCGCAGCGGTAATACGGCGTTTTTCCCGGAAGACGGTGATTACCGGGAAGAAGAACCATGCAGGGAAGAAACGGGGGATGGGTCCTTAGCTCACCAGGACGATGATCGTCCCGATAAAGAAGGTATTTAGGCTAATCCCCACAAGCAGCGCAACCCAGGAAATAATTTCCAAAACATACGCCAGGCGGGTGAAATTCCTGGCCAGCGTTTCGGGATTTCCCGGAATGGCCCCGTAGACGGCAAACACGTCGCGGGGTTCGCAGGGGATACCCGCCGTCCCGTTCCCGCCGTCTTGCGGGACAGCCCCGCACAGGTACCAGCCGTAATGTTTGCCCGCCGCCTTTTCGGGGATAAGCAGGGGGAGCGTCCGGTTTTCTATGGCGGCCCTCGCTTCGTCGGGCAGAACATCACAATAGACGCACCTGTAGAGTTCCCCGTCAGGAAGGAGGCCCGTGCGGCACGGATCGGGATCCTCAGGCGGCTCACGCAAAGTCCCGCCGGCTCCTGGAGCCTGATGAGCCGGCAGGTATTTCAGGGGGAGCCGCACCATATCCCGGTAGGTCCGATAGACCCGTGCCTGCCACCAGAGCCGTCTATACAACACGGTCAGCGCAAAGCCCGGCGGTATCATGGGGAGCAGGGGGATAAACAGGGCGAAAAAGGCCGTTAATACCGTAAGCTTGAAGGCGGGCCGGTTCAGGAAGTTCAGGACTATCAGGAGTTGGGAGAAGGCCCCCAGGATAAGGGCATAGGGGGTGATGACGTTCCAGTATTCGTTGCCTTTCCGCCCCGCCCGTATAGTCCGGGCGGTAAGGGAACGGTCCGGTCCGTCGTAGAAGATGACCAGCAGGGGATTGTCCCGTTCAGAGACGAAGGTCAACCGGTTATCCTGGGGTAACAGCGGCCCCCCTACAAAGACCCTGGCCCCTTCGGTAAGGGCGGTAACCTGGTTCCAGTTGATGCGGGCCGGGGTTTCCTTACCGGGGTCGAAGCCTCCGGTAAGTTCATCCTTTTCCGGCATGGGCAGCACATAGGTATGAGCGCCGACTAAAGAAACGGGAAGGGTAAGATCATCGTTCCCTATCCACAGGGTATGCCCGTCGGTAACCGATTCAAACCCGCCGATGAAACGGTACAGCCCTCCCTCGCTCAGGCGGTACGCGGCGTAATCCAGAAACGGTTTGAGCCTGAGATCATCAAAACGCCGGCGGAAAACCCGCCACTGGTGGCGGTTCATGAAGGCCCCGATTACCGGGACCAGGCCGTACCAGAACGCCGCGAGACCGATGATTACTAGCAAATCAGAAAGCCGCAGGGTATTATTCCTCCATCATGAACGAAAATCGTATGAATCAAAATCGCATGAATCAAAATCGGAATGACCATCGAAACGAAAACTATCTAAAACCATTGGTCCTGGGAGCCATTGGCACTAATTGTTATATTCTGCCCCTGGATGCATTCACCCCTCCGGATGAAGGCGCCGGTTCCCAGCCGGGGGATGCCCCGCAGCCCTGCGCGGTCATCGATCCCGGCGGCCAAGCGCCGGCTATTATAGCACGAATGGCGAAATTGAATTGCTATCCCCGGTACATCCTGCTGACCCACGGCCATTTTGATCATGTCGCCGCCCTGCCGCATCTGGCGGAAGCCTTTCCCCAGGCAATTATCGCCATACATGCGGGAGACGCCGCCTATCTGGGGAAAGCATCCTATTCCGTTCACCGGGAAGGCTTTGCCGCCGCGGGAGACGCTTCCTACGTGGACCTGTTCTGGAAGGGCATGCCCCCTCCCGGCCTCCTCCTTGAGGAGGGGGACAAGGCCGGCCCCTTCACGGTCCTGCACCTGCCGGGCCATACCCCCGGTTCAGTGGGATTCTACCTGGCGGGCCCAAAGCTGCTCTTTAGCGGGGATACCCTGTTTCAGGGCGGGTACGGACGCACGGACCTTCCCGGCGGGGATTGGAGGAGCCTCCGGCACAGCCTGAAACGGCTTCTGGCTATGGACGGGGACATCAGCGTGTTCCCCGGCCACGGCCCGGCCACGGCCCTGGGAGCTTGCGGGATTTTTCTCTAACCGGGGCCGGGGCGCGTGAAATCACGCAGTGCTTCATGCGAAGTACCCACCGTCCCTCAGGCGCCTAAAAAATCCGCAAACCCCCTATCATGATGCCTTTGCCAGGACCTCGGCGATGTTGGAACACCAGTCCCCCAGCTTTTCAATGCGCTTAACCAGATCGATGAACAGGAGTTCCGTCTTGACGTTCTCGCCGGCTTCGATGCGCTTGCGGCCCATCTTCCGCAGTTTGTCACGGGATTTGTCGATCCTGCTCTCCAGGTCCCGTGCGTAGAAGATCTGCTTCAAGGTGATACGGCTGCCAAGCTGTTTCCCGACAAAGTCCAGGAATTCCTCAACCAGGCCCACGTAGGGCGCCAGGGCCGCCATCTCCTTTTCTTTGAAAATCAAATCCTTCTTCACGCTCCGTTCCAGGATAAGGCTGACGCTGTAGCAGTCGTCGGTTAAGTCCTCAAGGTCCGCCACGATGCGCAGGAGCATGGACACCTTCCGATCCGACTGATGGCTCAACTGCTGGCGGGTACACTCGATAAGGAAGCGGGTGAGTTCTTCCCGCATTTCATCGGCGATTTCTTCTTTTTCCTGGAGGTCCGTGATCAGGGCGTTTACCGCCGCTTTCCTATCCTCATCGTGCCTGAGGGAACTCAGCGCCGAGCTTGCCAGGGCAAACATGGAGGAGGCGATGCCCGCCATGTCCCGGATTTCCTTCTGCGCCCTGAGTATGTTGAGTTCCGGACTGTTCTGAATGGCGCCGGAACTGTATTCCAGCTTGTAGGGCTGGCGGATTTTGGGTTCCTGGCCGGGCTTCTCTTTTATGATAAAAGAAACCAGCGCGGCAAACTGATGCACAAAGGGCAGGAACACCAGGGTGCAGCATACATTGAAGATCGTGTGGAACATGGCAAGGTGGGATGCTATGTTGGGCCCGTCAGGAGAACCGGGGGTAATACTATCCACCAGGAAGAGGAGGGGCCTTAAGAAGACCAGGGCCACGATGCTGCCGGCAACATTGAAGAACACGTGTACCAGGGCGGTTTGCCTGGCTACGGTTTTGGTCCCTATGGCCGCCAGGATCGCGTCTATGGTGGTGCCGATGTTGGCGCCCAGGATCATGGCGGCGGCCATTTCAAAATTGATAACCTGCCCGAAGGCCAGGGTTATGATCAGCGTGATGGTACCCGCCGACGAATGCATCAACAGGGTTACGACGGTACTGACGGCAACGGCGATAACTATCGACACAAACCCCAGGCCGGAAACCCTTTGGATAAAGCGGAGGGATTCGGGATTAACCGCGGGCAGCGCGCCGGTGAGGAACTGGAGGCCCAGGAAGATGAAGCCGAAGCCTAAAAAGACCATCCCCAGGTCCCGGTGCCTCCACTTAACCGCCCCCATGATAAACCCAACCCCTACCGCGGGAAGGGCTATGGCGGCAATATCAATTTTGAACCCGATAAGGGATACAATCCACGCGGTGGTTGTGGTTCCGATATTGGCCCCCATGATCACCCCGATGGACTGGGTAAGGGTAAGAAGCCCGGCATTTACAAAGGACACAACCATGACCGTAGTCGCCGAAGACGACTGGATTATGGTGGTAACCGCCGCGCCGGTAAGCACCCCGATAAACCGGTTTTTTGTCATGAAGTTTAACGCCCGTTGCAGCCTATCCCCGGCGGCCTGCTGGATACCGTCGCTCATGACCTTCATCCCATACAGGAAAAGACAGAGTCCCCCGGCAACCCGGAACAGAATTCCTACGTATTCCATACCTATCAGTATACCGGAAACGGCGGATACTGTGTAACTGTGGAAAAACGCTACAGCCGCCCCGGACCCCGCGGGGCGCTGCCCGAACCTCGCGGGGCTCCGCCCCGCCACCCCGCTGGGGGACCAGGGGCCCCCCGGCGGGGTGCGGGGCAGAGCCCTGCGGGGAACAGGAAGAAGCCCGCAGGGACCGGGCAGCGCCCCACGGGGCGCGGGGATATCCCCATATGCGTTTACCTAAACAGTTGGCAAAACAGTTCTCATCTGATAAACTGAGGGCATGAGAGAGGAAAACTATACATTCGAAGATATGGCGGCGATACTACCGGAGCATTGGAG
>JAITLF010000058.1 GCA_031278025.1 Treponema sp. | reverse complement strand
GGGGAAAATATTTTAAGCCGTTCCAGTACCTGGGATCTTACCTCCTCCGGGGTTCCCAGGGGGAGGACCTTCTGGGTGTCTACCCCTGCCCCCCAGAATACAACCCTATCGCCGTATTTGGCTTTAAGCAGCTTCGGATCCATATCCTGGGCGGAACATTGAACCGGGTTGATAATGTCCATCCCCATATCGATGAAGTCCGGAATCAGCGGTTCAACCGCGCCGCAGGTATGGTAAAAGGTTTTCCAGGAAGTGTTTTTATGTACCCAGTCATTCACCTTTTTGTAAAAAGGCTTATACATTGAAACAAAGGTTTCCCTGGACTGCATAAGCCCGCACTGGGTACCAAAGTCGGTTCCCGAAAGCCATACTACCTGTATCCTGTCTCCTACGGCCTGGCGGTACAGTTCCAGATTTTTCAGCGCGGTTTCCGTCTGGTATTCAAATACCGCCTTGATGTAATCGGGGTACAGGATATGGGCTACAAGCCAGCCTTCAATGTCCCTGATACCCTGGGGGTTGCGGATAAAAGGCCCGGGGATTTCCGCCACATCCCCCAGACCCATGCCGCCCAATACTCCCAAAACGGCAAATTCCGTTTCTTCAAAAAGGCGCCGGGATTCCCCTTCCCAATACACACAGTCCTCTTCGGAAACCAGCTTGTAGTTTTCTTTGAAGTCCTCCACCGGGGTCAGGTTGTCTTCATCTACCTGCGGGGAACGGCAGATGTTATCAAAAAAATAACCCCCCGCGGGCATGTGCAGGGAATAGGGCGCGCTCCGGTCTCCGCAGGGATACACGAAAATATCGCCGGCATCGCCGGCGTCGTATTCAAAATTATCCGGCATCAGCACAGGGGTCCGGTCAGGCATGTCCCAGGGTTTTGTGAGCCGGTTGGAAAGGCCCAGCAGGTTCCCCCGGTTCCAGAGGGGTACTACATCGGCGCCTGCTTTTTTAAGGAGATCCCCTTCAACCTTCCCAAGCATCTGATAGGGTTCGCAGATCTCAAGGGGATGTTCGTTAAGGCCGTATGCCCTGCGGAGACGGTAAAGGGTACTGGCGCTTATGCCGCTCTGACCGCAGGCGCCCAGATCCATAGGGGTATAATCAGGTTCCCTGTGGTTAATAGCCGCGATTATTCGCTCTCTTGATGTCACAGGCAGGCCCCCAGGCTAGTTGTGAATTATGCCGAGTATGCGTTTGGTTACCTGTTCCTCAATTTCCGCTTCCGAGGCCGGGAAGGGTACATCCGAAAAAACATACCATTCCTCCGTATGCTCAGTATAATCTCCGGGTTCAAGATTTTTCAAGGGGCCTAAGGATTCAAGCTCAATAAAATAATTATCCGTATATGTTTCAAACGTTGAGCCATAGTCGGGATATTCCCCGCCGGGGATAAGGGGGTATAGTTTGACAAACATATAGCCCTTTTGAAGGTACGCCCCCCATCCTTCGGTATTACGATAGCCGATCTTAAACCAATGCTCATCTTGTTCATCCTGTCTGAGGGTCATATACCTTTCCCCTAAAACAAAACGGTGATCGTTGGGCCTGGTCCAGGGCCAAAAACAGATGGCGTAATTAGGCATATAATCGGGCGGCTTGTCCTGGGGGATAGGAAAGATCTCCGTTCCGCCTTCCCGCATCACCGTTAAAGCCCAGGGCGCAAGCGTAACAGGCCATAAACCCCGGTTGTAAATACGGTGCCTTACCGTAACACGGGGTTCATCGGGGGCCATGCGGATAAGCATCTGTTTCTGAACCCTTGTGGCGGGTTCCTCCGGGGGATTCAGAGTGAGGGCGCCGCCGTCGATTTCATAGGCGACGTTCCCGTTGTCCGCCTGGTTCGGCCTGCTGCCTGCCTGGGGGCTGTGCCACAAACGGTGGCCGCCGTATATGAGCCATTCCTTTGAATCGGTCTTTCCCTGCTGTTCTTTTTTCTCATAAAAAAGATTAAAGCCGGAATCCGCGGCGCCGCAATAGATGATCCTGGGGCCCACATCGGTGGTAACGATAAGCCGCAGCCCCGGATTTTCTATTTCGATACAGTTGGGCCAGCCGTTGTAGGCTGTTTTTTGCATCCGAATCATTTGGCACAGCCCCGCACGCTACACATACACGGTATTACGTTTTTTATCCGCGTCAGCTTTCAGGACCTGCGCCCATTCCCGCATCAGCGTTTTTAAGGCTTCCCGGTTTTCGCCGGAGGATCCAAGGCGCAGAACCTTTGAAGTCGGCAGCTCGTTAAGCGGAACCAGCGAACCTGACTCGACCAGGTTGGCCATGGCGGTAACAATATCCAGGCCCTCCCCGTATAACGAAGCCGGATTTTCAAGCCACCCGGCGGCTTGTTTCGTGTACCTATCGACAGCGCCTTCGGTATTCAGGTTGTAGTCCTTCTCCCCGCCGTCCCGCCGGCGGTAAAAACCCGCCAGGGCCGCAACGGTTGCCGGATCGCGGATGGTCCCGTCGCCGTACACGATCCCGTGGCGGTCCCCCCAGAAGCATTTTCCTATCATCAGTTCCCAGAGTATAAAGCCCACCCCCTTCTCCCGGGCGGTTTCTATAGCGATATCGTAGGGGTTCGCCCTGGCGGGGCAGCCCATTTCGGAACAAATAAGGGGCTTGGAAAGTTTTTTTGAAAAGGCAATCGCCTCGTCGTAGTGCTCCTCCATTATTTTTTTTCCCGGCGAATAATCGTGAATGGAAAGGACGTCGCACATTTCTCCTACCCGGTAGTCAAGGTCTCCGGGGCCTGCCACCCCCACGGTAACCGGGTGGGAATCGTGCTGCCGGAAATACGCGGTAAAATCCTTTACGAATTCAAGTATTTCGTTGAAGTGGCGTTCCTTTTCCTCATTTTGATAATTAAAATAATACGATGTTATCCACGGTTCATTGTGCGCGTCCCACATAAGCAGCCCCGGTTCGTTTGTAAGGGCCTCTATCAACGCGTCGCAGTAGCGGTACTGCTCTTCCCGGAACTGCCGGCCAAGGTACATGACCCCGGGGTTGGCGAACCATTCGTTGCTGTCCGCGGTGATGAGGGGTTCTTTTTCCGTAAAACAGGAATCCCATACCACCGGCATCGTCTTAATGCCGTATTTGAACGCGGTCTTGACAAAATGCGTTACGTTTTTAATAAACTTTTCCGGGTTGGTCTTGTAAACCACATAGGCCAGAAAGGGCCTGGCGCAGTTGAGACCCAACCGGGAGGCGTATCCCATTTCCCGCTCAATCACCTGAGGATCGTAATCCCGCCAGAATTCAATGTCGTTCCTTGCGTTGGAAGGGACATAGTTAAATCCCTTCAGCCATTTGTAGTCGTCTTCTTTCATTTTATCAAAACCTCCGGGGATTTGCCCTTTTTTATGGAAATCCTCCAAAACAAAGTATGTTTATGATATCCCCTGCCGGGCCGCCGCGGCAATGTATTATTTCATATAAATGATGGACTATTTTACTTTACAGCTCTTGAACATATCCGGATTACATAGTACGCTGGCGCCATGATACGGGAAAAAAAGGCCGAGGGGTTTGAGAACGAACAGCTTTTTGTGGTTTCGGATCCGTTCCTGACGGATTATCTCAAAAATCCCTACCCCCATTCCGTATTGATAACCCTTATGGGGTACTTCCCCAGGGCCCTGAACCATTACATGAAAAGGCCGGAAGGCTGCGGGACCGCGCTGATGATCTACTGTACCGCGGGCTGCGGGTTTTACTCGGTAAACGGAGGACCCGCCAAAACGCTTTCCGCGGGGCAGTTGGTGATACTTCCCCCCTATACGCCCCATGAATACGGCGCTTCTGAGGATAAGCCCTGGAGTATTTACTGGGTCCACTTTAAGGGGCCGTTTTACCCGCCGTTTTATAAAGCGGTATCGCCCTATCTCCCTGTTTCC